>NZ_MEBP01000083.1:0-71031 GCF_001722075.1 Salinivibrio sp. SS2
TCGCTGGGCAAACAAAAAAATAGCCCCCAATGTGGGAGCTATTCAATCTGTTATGCGTCGGCTAACGCCGATTTTTGGGCAACGACAATGTCATCAATGCCCTTCTTGGCCAGTACTAACATGGCATTGAGCTCATCGGGAGTAAATGGCTCTGCCTCAGCGGTACCTTGTACCTCAATCATACGGCCATCTTCGAGCATCACCACATTCATGTCGGTGTCTGCCGCGGAGTCTTCGACGTATTCCAGATCGCAAATTGGCGTTTGCTGATAAATACCCACCGACACCGCTGCGACGTGACCTTTCATAGGGTTCGCGGCAAGTTTGCCATCACGCACCATGGCATTGAGTGCGTCAGCCAGAGCAACGCTCGCTCCCGAGATAGATGCAGTACGCGTGCCGCCGTCGGCCTGAATCACATCACAATCGACTGTAATGGTGTACTCACCCAGCGCGGTTAAATCAACCGCTGCACGCAGGCTGCGCGCGATCAGACGCTGAATTTCCATCGTGCGGCCACCTTGTTTACCGGTCGACGCTTCTCGACGGTTACGCGTATGCGTGGCACGTGGCAACATACCATATTCTGCCGTCACCCAGCCTTGGCCCTTGCCTTTTAAAAAGCGTGGCACACCCTCTTCGACAGTGGCGTTACAAATGACTTTTGTGTCGCCAAAGCAAACCAGCACAGAGCCTTCTGCGTGGGCAGTAAAACCGCGGGTAAAGCTAACGGGACGAATTTGGTCGAGCGCTCTTCCACTTGGACGCATGCAAGTAACCTTTTGGGCAGATGAAATTTGCCCGCGATTATACGTGTTTCTTGCCACGCTTGCGATCCCTGTCGGCACATCTTGCCAACACAGCTGACGCATTGCAGGTGGATGCGTATAATCAAGCCATTCACTCTTTGCACACACAAGCAGGTACCAATGATCCACAGCATGACCGCCTACGCACGACACGAAATCAAGGGCGATTGGGGCAACGCCGTTTGGGAAATTCGTTCCGTCAACCAGCGCTATCTCGAAACCTACATTCGCATGCCCGAGCAACTACGCAGCCTTGAGCCCGTCGTGCGTGAGCGCTTCCGCAAGCGCCTTGCGCGCGGCAAAGTGGAATGCAACTTACGCTTTGATACCTCGCAAGCCAATCAAGACAAGCTCACCATTAACGAAGCCTTAGCCAAGCAAGTAATTCACGCCGCCAAATGGGTGAAAGAAACCGCTGGAGAAGGCAACATCAATCCGTTTCAGGTCCTGAATTGGCCGGGGGTAATGGAAGCCCCAGAGCAAGATACCGACGAGCTGCATCGCGCCCTAATGACTGGTCTTGATGAAGCACTCGACGCCTTTATCGCCGCGCGTGCGAGCGAAGGTGACAACATGAAGGCGCTGATTGAACAGCGATTAGATGCGATTAGCGCTGAAGTCATCAAAGTGCGCGAAAAGATGCCTACCGTGATTGAATGGCAGCGTGAACGCTTAACCACACGGTTAGAAGAAGCCAAAGTGGAGCTCGATCCAACTCGCATCGAGCAAGAAATGGTGATGCTGGCGCAAAAAGTAGACGTTGCGGAAGAGCTTGACCGCTTGGACTCACACGTTTCAGAGGCGCGCAAAATCCTCAAAAAAGGCGGCGCCTGCGGCCGACGCTTGGACTTTATGATGCAAGAGTTCAACCGCGAAGCCAACACCCTCGCCTCCAAATCAATCAGCACCGAAATCACCGCCTCCGGCGTCGAGCTCAAGGTGCTTATCGAACAAATGCGCGAGCAGATCCAGAATATTGAGTAATGCTCGTGGACATCAATCCATACCCAATAATTATGGATTACATAAACTCTATAACTAAAACTAACCTGTTCACGTAACCCTTACATTCTGAGGGTCAAGTGTAGTCAGTGGGGTGTACTTTCTCGCTATTTTGAGTAGCTAGATTTTACTCCCCCGACGCTGGAATGAAAGATGCGATTCAAATTACCCGAAAGTCGTTAATTACTAGCCAAAAAGATGACACCGATTAGGCTTACCCGAAAATTCAAAATAGGCAACGCGGCCGGCTACAGCCGATCGCAAGTGTGTCGGCTATTGGCTCTGAAGTATGAACCCGAAACACCATAACTAGACCCTCCCTATCAATCATCCATCAGATAGCTATCTTGCAAAACAAGATCTTAGTAACATAGTGGGTAGCCAATAATGGGATGAGCCCGGAGTTCAGAATGTTTGAGCAGTTGTCTGATGTGTTTACGCATGCCGCCTTTAAGTATTTGTCGAATGTCGATGCCGACCCCAAAGCATCAAATCAACACGAAATCGGTGGCCTCCCCAAAGCGGGTATAGGTGAGCATTTAGGCATGCCCGACGATGGAACTCAGCTTTCTATCCCTGCTACATTTGTTTACCTTGATGATGACGACTCGCCGTTGATCTATGACGATAACGTAACTTGGTATGACAGCCGTTATACCGATCCGAAAAGAGGTGCGGAGTGGCGGCTTTATTATAAGTCGAACGACATCACTAGCAGGTTTCAGCCCGGCGACTTTATGATGATTACGCTTACCCACGAGCGAACTCTGCTTATCATCTTTTGCCCGCCCGATAGTGAGCAAGAAACACAAATCCGCGCCATCTTTGGTGCGCAAACCACCGATGCAGCAAAAACCGGCTTGAAAAAAGTCCAGATAGATAGCCGCTTAGCAGTGCCTATTCGCCTAATTTTTGCCCGTTACGGCATTGAAATTGGACATACAAGAGCGGACCTACTTGATGAGATTCTCGAGCGCTTTGGCAATACATTCCCTAAAACACGCGAATTTTCCCAGTTTGCTCGTGATCATGCGCAAGATGTCAGCCCGGTCGAAACACCCGACAAAGCACTTATCGATTGGATGGAGCTTGAAGAAAGCGCCTTCAGGCAGCTAGAGCGACACATCGTCCGGGAAAGACTTAAAGAAGGGTTTGGAGAGCACGGTGACGATGTTGATCTCTTCGTTAGCTTTTCACTGAGCGTACAAAATCGGAGAAAATCACGCAGCGGCCATGCGTTTGAAAACCATATCGAACACATTCTTACCGCGAACCAGCTCACCTTTGAACGCGGAGCGCTAACCGAAGGGCGCCAGAAGCCAGACTTTTTATTCCCAGGATCGGCAGCCTATCAAGACCTCAGTTTCCCTGCAGATAAGCTACGTATCCTCGGGGCGAAAACCACTTGTAAAGATCGCTGGCGACAGGTCCTAGCCGAAGGCGCTCGCATACCGAAAAAACACCTGATCACCATGGAACATGCCATCACTGAAGCACAGACATCACAGATGCGCGATCAGAACCTGCAACTCGTCGTCCCAGAAGCATTCCACAAAACATACACGCAAGCGCAGGCCTCTTGGTTAATGACACTGCGCGACTTTATAGATGAGGTACGCCAACTAGGCTAAGACACTGTCTATTAAATCGTGATGTAACACCAAAAGGCTGTATACATGATCAGTGAAAAATAGAAAAAGGGAATTTTGTGTGATAAATTTTCACTCATAAATCCCAAAGAAGACAGCCACCATGCTGAAAAAAGAATACGTGCTTGGTGATCAGGCCGACGAACAGCGCATTTTAGAACAACAAAAAGCATCCGATGCGCTGTTAAAGCTACTGGTAGAAATTTACGATCAGAAAAACCTCAGCCAGAAACTAAATTGCGAGGAAACGGGCCTACAAACCGGTATTTTTCGCGAAAAGCTCAACCGCTGGCATAAGGACCCGCAAGCGAACCCTATTCTTATCGAGCCACAAACCCTAGATAAGATCCGGGAAGCACTACTGCCCCCCAAACCAGCGCATTGGGATAACCCAGAATTTACCTTTATTGACCTCTTTGCGGGGATAGGTGGGCTACGTAAAGGCTTTGAGGACATTGGTGGTAAATGTGTTTTTACCAGCGAGTGGGATAAGAACGCCCGTCGCACCTACTTGGCCAACCACTACGTAGATGAAAAAGAGTTACCGTATTTCATCAACAACGAACAAGAAAACCCACATCGTCACACTGGGATGATGGATATAACAAAGGTCACACTCAGTGGTGAGCCCGAAGCCTTACCACAAGATATTCAGCGTAGTATTGACTTTCATATCCCAGATCACGACGTATTATTGGCTGGTTTTCCTTGCCAGCCCTTTTCGCTCGCCGGCGTTTCTAAGAAAAACTCCCTGGGCCGCGCACATGGTTTTCAGTGCGATACCCAAGGCACCTTGTTTTTTGATGTAGAGCGTATCCTCCACTATAAAAAGCCGAAATTTTTCGTACTCGAAAACGTTAAAAACTTAAAAAGCCACGATAAAGGCAATACCTTCGCCACCATTGTTCGAGCGCTTGATAGCCAAGGTTACCACTTGCTAAACATCTCGGATCAAGGACGTAATATCGAAGAGGCTATTCGCACGGTCAGACAACGCCGCCAGGATCCAACCATCATCGACGGCGCGCACTTTACACCGCAACACCGGGAACGCATCGTATTGGTGGGCATTCGTCGCGATCTCATCGCGCAATATCCCTCGATAAAATCACTGGATATGAACGATATCCCTGTCCCTAAAAAACACTATACCGTGCAGGAAATCCTGTGTGTGCTTTCTGACCAAGAGAAGAAACGCTACACGCTGACGGAAAATCTGTGGAACTATCTGTACCACTACGCCTTGAAGCACCAAAGCAAAGGCAATGGTTTTGGCTTTGGGCTTGTCGACCCAAGAGACCCCCAAGCTATTACACGTACACTTTCCGCACGTTATTACAAAGACGGCTCTGAAATACTGATCAACCAAGATGGGCTCTCGGTCGATTACCTCGCGAACAAACGGCAATATGCCATTGCAAAGAATATGGAAAGGGAGCAATTTGCCCAAGCGTACGCACTGCAACAGGCTGAACAAAAAGCGAACTACCGTGAACATGAATTTAAAGCATGGATAAAAGAAGCAGAGCAAAGCTATGATGAGCAGTACGGTCGCTATGCCCCAGAATTTGATGCAAGCTACAAAACACCAAGACGCTTAACCCCCAAAGAATGCGCCCGTTTAATGGGATTCGAAAAGCCCGAGTATGATCGCAGCCCCACTGATCGTGATTTTAATATCGTATGCGCAGACACCAGTGCGTATAAGCAATTCGGTAACTCAGTAGTCGTACCCGTCTTTAGAGCCGTAGCTAAACTGATGGCGCCTGCAATACAAACAGCTTGCCAACGCGATAAGAGCGAAAAAGTCGCCTAACCCACCACGACCAGCCCGCCGCGCCCCGCAGGAAATGACCAATGGCGCCGCAAAGGTGGGCTAAGGCACGAACGCGAAGCCGAGACCATAGTAAAAAACGAATGTTAGAAAAACAACCACGCCCCTCATCAGAGGGGCGTGTGCTTAACTGACCGCTTCAGGCTTTTTTTCGGCCACCGGTTGCTCGGCGCGGCGCTTGTGTTTGCGATATTTGGGGTGGGTGATTGGGATCGCGGAGAGTAGCTTTTGGGTGTACTCATGCCGGGGATGATGGTAGACGGTTTCGGTCGGCCCCTCTTCTACCACATGACCAAAGTACATCACTGCCACCTTATCGGAGATATGGCGGACCACCGATAAGTCATGGGAGATAAAAATCATCGCCAAGTTCATCTCTTGCTGTAACTTCAGCAGCAAGTTAAGAATCTGTGCCTGCACCGACACATCCAAGGCAGAGACGGATTCGTCACAAATAAGCAGCTTCGGTTTAAGGGCAATTGCCCGTGCAATACCAATCCGCTGGCGCTGACCGCCCGAAAACTCATGCGGATAGCGGTTAACCGCATCGTGGGGCAAGCCGACTTTGTCTAATAGCTCAAGTACCCACTGACGACGCTCTTTCGCGGTGCCAATATTGTGAATAATAAAGGGCTCTTCTAAGATCCCGCCAATGGTATGGCGCTGGTTTAGCGATTCGAGCGGGTCTTGAAAGACAATCTGCATGTCTTTACGCAGTGGCCGCATCTGGCGTGGCGATAAATGCGTGATGTCTTTACCTTCAAAGAAAATTTTCCCTTCGGTCGGCTCAAACAGCTTAAGCATGGTACGGCCAAGGGTACTTTTGCCACACCCCGACTCGCCCACCAGCCCGAGCGTTTCGCCTTGTGACACCGAGAGCGATACGTCATCGACGGCTTTAATGGTGTAGCCTTGACGAAGCAGGCCTTTGCCCGAGACAAAATACTGCTTCAGATTTTCTACTCTGAGGACTTCCTTGCTCATCTCGTTCTCCTGCAACTACGTGGATGATGGCGCAGCATCAAAGTCTTCCAACGGACGAATATCAATCATCTGCTTGGGTTGATGGTGACGCCCTGGCATTAATCCCAACAAACGCTTGGTATACGGATGGGCTGGGTGATCAAAGAGTGTGAAAATATCAGCCCGTTCGCGAATTTGGCCATCGTACATCACCGCCACATCGTCACATACCTCAGCGACCACTCCCAGATCATGGGTGATAAAAATCACCGCCATGCCGGTTTCTTCTTGCAGCTCGTTAATCAGATCCAGAATCGAGGCCTGCACCGTTACATCCAAGGCGGTGGTTGGCTCATCACAAATCAAGATATCGGGCTTGCAGGCCAGTGCCATCGCGATCATTACCCGTTGACGCATCCCGCCGGACAGGTTATGCGGATACTCGTTCAGCCGCTTTTCTGGCATCGGGATTTTCACCTTAGCCAGCATGTCGAGCGCACACGCCGCGCGGGCTTTTTTGTCCAGCTCTGGGCGGTGTAGCGTCAAGACTTCATTGATTTGCCGACCAATGGTGTGCACAGGGTTTAACGCTGTCATCGGGTCTTGAAAGATAATCGAGATCCGATTGCCGCGCATTGCGTAGCGCTCTTTGGCTGGCAGAGTGACCAAGTCGGTCCCGCGGTACAAGATTTCGCCGCCCGTGATTTGCCCATATGGCTTAGGGAGTAAGCCCATAATTGACATCGCAGTAACACTTTTGCCGCTGCCCGACTCGCCCACTAAGCCGAGCGTGCGCCCGGCTTTGACCTCAAAACTCACCCCGTGAAGTACCTCACGGGGGCCATCGTCAGTGGTAAAATTAACGGTCAAATCCTTAACCGAAAGAATGACATCCTGCGTCATAATCGCCTCTACAGCTTGTATCTGTCATCAATGATGGTCACCGGCTCAAACGTTTTACCTTCGTCCATAGCTTCTTCGGTGGCTTCTTTCATCTCTTCATCAATCCAGAAGGTGCCAAAGCCCATCACGCGGCCACTGGTGACCATGTTTTCGGTGCGCTTGGTCATCGCGTTATCTGGGATTTGTACATAACGCCAAAAACCTTGACGCACATACGGCACCATATAACCGGGGGCAATCACGCTCGCCTCAGAAATCTTAGCGCGGATCTGGTGCGACAGCTGATACTTCTTCTCCAGATCAAACTCCGTTTTGTACGCCATAATTAACGCATCCAACTCTGGAGCGCTGTAATTGGTATGGTTATTGGTTTGCGCTTTATTGGCATTATCTGAGTGGAAATATTCCCAGTAGGCAGGGATCTCTGAGGTGCCCATATTGAGAAAGGCAATTTGATGCTTTTTCTCCAGCACGTATTTAAACGCCGATGAACCATCAACCAGATGAATGGTAAAATCCAAACCCGCTTTCTTCGCTTGCTCTTTTAAGTAAGCAATACGCGGCGTGTGGTGTTGATAACCATAAGTGATCGCAAAGCTTAAACGCTCGCCTTTGTCGTTGATACGAATACCGTCTGGCCCCACCTGATTAAAGCCGGCTTTTTCGAAATAGCTGATCGCTTTTTTAGGATCAAACGCTGGCGGTGTCGCCCCATCGTTATCGTATTCACCATGACCAAAGCCCATTGCATGCGGCTTACGCGAGTAGTCGCCTCGAGTGATTTTTTTGATCATGCCATCAAAGTCAGTGGCATAGATGATGCCTTTGCGTACATTGATGTCATCCAGCAATGGCATGGCGGTATTTAGCCACAAGCCACCCGCGCCAACCGGGATCTCGTTATATCCCCAATACTTAGTGATGTAGCCCTTTCTATAGGGTTCAGATTGGGTTTTGTCGTGCCAGATATCGGGCAGAATCAAATCGAACACATCCAGGTTGCCCTTCTCAAAGTGCTTCATGGCAATGTCGTTATCCCGGATCACACGTAGGCGAATTTTGTCGACGTTATAGCGATGTTGATAATACGGGTTGGTGTAACCCCACCAGTCATCCACATGCTCAAAGGTGACACTACGGCCTTTTTGCACCCGCCCTAACGCATAAGGCCCCACTGTAGGCTCGGCCTTAAAGTTGTAGCGGCGCACAAAGTCGTCAGCAATACCATCTTGGTTTTCATCTTTACTTGGATTGGCGTAAAAGTGCGCTGGGCGTGGGATCAAACTACCCAAGGTATACATCAACTCATCATCGTTTTTCTCTACCGCGGCCGATACCGCAATAGTGTGTTGATCAATTTTCTCTACCCCACCAATGGTGTTGGTGTAGTACTCGTTGTACCAAGGCGCAACAATATCTTTGGAGCGATAAAACTGCATCATAAAGACAAAATCATCGGCGGTGACGGGCTCACCGTCCGACCAGGTCGCGTCTGGATTCAGCTTAAAGTAGATGGTTTTATTATCGTCACCATAAGCCCACTCATTGGCCAAATCAGGGATCCATTCCAGCGTATCTGGATGACGTTTTACCAATGAGGGCATTTCATCGAGAAAATAGCTACGCAGGCCTGAGTTGGAGTCTGGACCCACCGTGCGCAAAGTTTGAGGAAAAGAGTTTAAGTGTGAGCGCAGAGTACCACCGCGCTTTGCCTCAGGTGAGCCAATTTTGGGCGCATCCCAATTGGTTTGCCAATTAAGGTTTTCAGGTAAATCCCCCGCCCAGCCGCTGAGGCTAAACATCGAGATTGAGGTCGCAAGGATCAGTTTTTTCATCGTGATTTCCTTATCGTGATTCATACACTGCGCGTTGTGTTTAAAGTTAGTCGTAACGGGTGAATTTTTTCGGATCAAACGCGGCGCGCACCGCTTCACCAATGAAGGTCACCATCACCAATACCACCACCAGTGAGGTCACCACGGACGCAACAATCCATGGCGCGTCCAAATTCGATTTGCCTTGCTGTAACAGCTCCCCCCAGCTTGGCGTCGGTGGCATCAGCCCCAAGCCGAGATAATCCAACGCCGTTAGCGCGGTAATATTGAGGGCAATGGTAAAAGGCGCCAAGGTAACAATCATCACCATGGTGTTGGGTAAAATATGCCTGAAGAGGATCCGGCTGGTCGACGCCCCCAGCGCCCGAGCAGCCATCACATAATCACGGGCCGACTCTTTATAGGTCATGGTGCGCATATACCAAGTGATCGCCATCCAACCAAACAGTACGTTAATCCCCACAAACAGGGCAAAAGTCGGCTGGAGAATCGAGACCAATATCATGATCACGTACAAAAACGGCACCATCGACCAGATTTCGATAAAGCGCTGGAAAAACAAATCAAACTTGCCGCCCCAAAAGCCCATCGCGCAGCCTACCGCAGTGCCGATCGCATACGAGGCGGCCATGGTCAACAATGCAAAACCCATTGCGGTACGAAAGCCATAGACAAGGCGGGCGAGAATATCGCGTCCGATCTCATCAGTGCCAAGATAGTGCTTGTCCGCTGCGCTTGGCGCGGTCGGCGGGAAGTCTCCGCTAAAGTCTTGTTCAAGCGGGTTCCACGGCACCAGTGGCATCACCACATAATTATCACCGCCTTGCGCGGTAAAGGCTTTGGCGAGTTGACGATAGTTAGCTTCGCTAGTGCCCACTTGACCAAAGTCACTCGCCAAGTGCACATCACTCAGTACGGGGAAATAATACTCGCCGTCGTATTTGACCATTAACGCTTTACTGTTAATGAAAAACTCGGCGAACAGCGATAACACCAGCATCAAGGCAAGGATGATAAACGACCAGTAACCGCGTTTAATTTGCTTAAAGCTGCGGATTTTCTTTTGAGTTAAAGGGCTAAACGTCAACATATCAAGATCCAAACTTCACGCGAGGGTCAACCATAGCAACACAGATATCTGAGATAATGTTGCCAGCCAGTAGTAAAAGCGCATTGATGGCGACAATGCCCATCACCACCGGATAGTCACGCTCCATAATGGACTCATAGCCAAGCAAGCCAATGCCGTTGATATTAAAAATCACTTCAATCAAAAAAGCGCCAGTCATAAAGAACAATAAAGAGTTACCAAAATGGCTAGCTATCGGAATTAAGCTGTTGCGCAGCGCGTGCTTGCGCACCGCCGAACGGAACGGTAATCCTTTGGCGATGGCTGTGCGGATATAATCGGCAGATAAATTTTCCATCAGGTTGTTTTTCATCGTCATGGTCAAAGTAGCGAAGTCACCAATCAGATAACAAATCAGCGGCAGTACCGCATGCCACATCACATCTTTGGCGCGCTCCCAAAAACTGGTCGCGTCGTAGTAGGCATCGCCAACAAAGCCCCCCATCGGGAACCATTCGAGGTGATAGCTAAACAAGGTGATCAGCAATACCCCCACCACATAGCCGGGTAAGGCAAACCCAATAAAGATCAGCACAGAGGAAGAGGAGTCAAACACCGAACCGTGTTTGAGGGCTTTGTAATAACCGAGCGGAAGAGAAATAAAATAACTGATAAAGAAGGTCATTCCGCCGTAAAACAACGAGACGGGCAGACGCTCGGCGATCATGTCGGTGACCGGCTCGTAATAGCGCGTCGACTCGCCCAAGTCCAAGTTGGCCAGTTTGCCCAGCCAATCAACATAGGCTTCTAGCACGGGTTTATCGAGCCCGTAAAAGGCGCGCAACTCGGCAATTTGGTCTTCCGACAACGCCGAGCTGTCACCGGCTCGCTGCATGCTAGAGCCACCATCGGCTTGTGCTTGCATTTGCGTCATCATCCGCTCGACCGGTCCCCCAGGCACGAGACGGGTGATACCAAAGATCAAAATGGTAATGCCAAGAAAAGTCGGCACCACCAACAACAACCGACGTAAAAAGTACGACAGCATAGTCCACTACTCCCTGTTAACTATGTTTCAGCTAACTGATGCTTGGGTAGGCGACATTGGCCTACCTTCTCACAAATGGTTTTATGCCATCCTAGGCGTAAAAACATTTATCCGTATGACACGCTTCAATTAAGTGGCCTATATTTATCTTGATTTGCCGACACAATCAACGATCTCCACTTGCACAGCGAGACTTTTTTTCTCTTTCGATACCAGCCACTTACAAAATAAAAAAAACAACATTCATTCACATGACAGTAAAATTACAGAATATGACAAACCTATCAATTGAGTGTTTGCTCTAGAAATTTACGCAAAAAAAGCGCATAAATTTCCGTAGACGCTATAAACACAATTGTCAAATTAATGTCATTTTTTGTTAACTCATGTCAGTTTAAAACTGGACCCACAGCTTTTTCGTTGAACATGTGAACGCCACTACTACCGATGCACGCATTAGGTAGATTATGCGGCGACAAACCCAACAATGTTAAATAGTTGTATATTCTTTAAATTCATTCATATCCAGCATATCCACTCATCGCACAACCAAGCACACCCATCCCGCCTCACATGAAACAATTATCTAACAATAAATAAAAGACCAGTCATATAGACATGTTTGTTCGCAGCAAATCAAAATAAACCACCAAAATAAACGGGATAAGCCATGACAGCGCAGATAGAGAGTGTCGCTGTCACTTGTTTGACGCCTAGACGAAACATTCGGTATATCTGGCTGTCATGCGCGCTCAGGGATAAGAGCAGTACTGAAGATACGCGCTGAAGAAGTAGTCAAATGACAGGGAGCAATCAAGGATGAAGACAAGAACAACGGCACTGTCTGTTGCCATTGGTCTCGCAGTGGGATCACTTACATTCGCCTCAACCGCCATCGCGGACGAGCAACCAGAACAAGCGCAAGAGCTGCAGAAGCTAAAAGTAACGGGATCGCGTATATCACGTGCTGAAGTTGAAGGACCAAGTCCTATTACTGTAGTTAGCAGTGAGGATATCCAAGCTAAAGGCTTTAACAGTGCGCAAGACATTCTCAACAGCTTAACTCAAAATACCGGCGGTAACCTGTCGCAAACAAACTCTTTTAGTTTTACCCCAGCCGCACAGTCAGTGAACCTACGTGGCCTTGGGGCATCGCGCACACTTATTTTGATTGACGGTCGTCGCCTACCTCAATACCCACTAGCACAAAATGGCTCAACAAACTTCCAAGATATTGGCCAGATCCCCGTTGCTGCCATTGAGCGTGTTGAGGTACTTACAGATTCGGGGTCAGCCGTTTATGGGTCAGACGCTATTGGTGGGGTAGTGAACTTCATCATGAAAAAAGGCTTTGACGGTGTTTCTGTTAAAGGTCGCCATGGTCAAACGACCAGCGGTGGGTATTCAGCAGATCGTCTCGATGTGGTCGCCGGTAAAGACTTCGATTCAAAACGTGTATTCTTCGTTGGCCAATTTGCTGGCAACGATATTCTCAAGCAAAAAGACAAAAGCTGGGCCGGCGACGATAACTCAGCACGCTCGGCCTTGAGTGGTTACTCGAGCTACGGGGCAAGCTTCGTGGATGCGAGCGACAATATCACCTTACCGAGTGAAAACTGTAAAGATTTTCTCGAGGGGGACGGCGTCGCGCGTGCGGATGGAAAATGTGGTTTTAACCGAGCGTCACGTCGGACCTTAAAACCGGAAAACAAGCAAGCGGATCTAATGCTTCGTGGTGAGTTCGATATCACACCTGATTTGATGGCCACTGCAGAAGCACGGTTTAACCACAAAGAAACCAACTCTACGTTTGAGCCTGGCACATTAAAAGTCGAAACCGATGCGACTCACAGTCGTGGAGAAGGTACCTATACTCGACGTATGGTTGAGTTTGGCAATCGTGAGAGCAACACAGAATCACGCTCTTATGGTGTCACCGTCGGGCTCGATGGCTACGTGAGCGACTATAGCTGGGATGCTTATGCAAGCTACTCAGAGCAGAAAGTTGAAACGGATAATCCAGCCATTTTTGCCAGTATCGGCGATGCGGTGAAAAACGACGAAATCGATCTCCTTGCTCGTCTTTCTCCTGAGACCGTCGAAAAATACAAGGGAAAGTCGACCAAAAACGCTCGTACTAAGCTTTATTCGGTGAACTCCTCATTGGGTGGCGATTTAATTGAACTTCCTGCGGGCATGTCGAGCTTCTCGGTATACGGCGAGTGGAACCGAACTGATTATCTCGAAACCATCGATGAAAATACCAAAAACGGCCGTTTTGAAGGTTTAGGCGGTTCATCCGGTGGTGGCGACCGCGATCAGATCGGCTTGGGCGTTGAAGCCTTAGTTCCTATCATTGAAAACCTTGAAATGACACTCGCGGGTCGCTATGACCACTATTTTGACGATTCGTCAACCGGTGGCGCCTTTACGCCAAAAGTCTCTCTAGCTTATCGTCCTACTGATACTCTGCTATTGCGTGGTAGTTACGGGCTTGGGTTCCGTGCACCCGATCTGAAGCGCCTGTTCGGCGATGATACCAAGGCATTTGGTAGCGGCTTTGACCCTGTATTGTGTAAAAATGCAGGGGGCAATGGCCCACAGGATAGCGACTCAATCCCTGAGTGTGATACCCAAAGCTTCGATGTCACTTCTGGGCCAAACAAAGAGCTTGAAGAAGAAGAAAGCACCAATATTAACTTGGGTCTGGTGTGGGAACCTGTTGAAGATCTCGGTCTGACACTAGACTGGTATCGCATCAAGATGGAAAACGTGGTCACAGCACCAAGCTATCAAGATGTAATCAATGAGCCAAGTAAATATGCCGGTGCGGAAGTGAAGCGCAACAGTGATGGCGAGATCGATAATGTGATTTATGGTCCGGTCAACCAAGCGTCCGAATTGCGCTCAGGTATCGACCTATCAATCTCTTATTCTTACGATACTCAAAATTACGGTACCTTCAGCCCTAAACTGTCAGTGACTAAGATCATTGACGCTGAATATCGCGAGAACGATGGTGAACCACTCATCGATGAAACCGACTTCTTACCTGAGTACACAGCCACATTGAACCTCGGCTGGGTCATGGGCGATTACAGCGTCAATGTCTTTGGTAAATATCGCGACAGTATGTGTACGGGTTATGCCAATCGATACTATTTCGATACCTGCCAAGACGCTAAAGATGCTGGACAGCAAACCAAAGTATCGAGCATGACAACTTGGAACTTAACGGCGACTTACGCCTTCAATGAGCAAGGTAAAGTCACTTTGGGTGCTATCAATATGTTTGATAAACAACCACCTGCAGACCCGCTGAGTGATACATCACCATTCTATGCGTATGACTATGACAGCCCTCTGGGACGTCAACTCTACGTTGAAGCCGAATATAACTTCTAACTCAAACCTGGCGCGGTTTCGCCGCGCCTTATTTCTCTGCAATTTAACAGGTAACAGATATGGTACGTAAGGGATTAAGTAACGCCATTCTCAGTTCTCTGTTGCTGACCAGCTCGTTTGCGATGGCTACTTCTACTAATGACGTTGTGTCGGCGGTAGAAAGTAAAAATAACGCAGGACAAGCATCGCAACAAAAAATTGATCAATACAGCGAACAAACCGATGGCATGCTCGCGGAATATAAAGCGGTTTTACGTCAGCTTGACAGTATGCGTATTTATAACAACCAGCTTGATCGTATGGTGAGTTCGCAAAACAGCGAAGTGGCGTCACTGGAAAAGCAAATTAACCAGATTGATCAGACCGCGATGGAAATTGTTCCACTGACACTCAAAATGATTGATTCGCTCGATCAATTCGTGCAACTCGATTTACCGTTTCAGCTCAATGAACGCGAAAAACGCATTGCCAGCCTTCGCGAAATGATGGATCGCGCCGATGTCACAACATCCGAGAAGTTCCGTCGCGTGCTTGAGGCTTACCAAATCGAAGAAGGCTTTTCTCGTAACATTGAAGCCTACAAAGCCAGCATGGAACGTGACGGCGATGTCAAAACCTATGACTTTCTTCGTGTAGGGCGGACAGCGCTGTTCTATCAGTCACCTGATGGCGCAGAAACCGGGATGTGGAACAAGCAAACTAACCAATGGGAATCACTTCCTGAAGGCTATCGTGACGCGGTTGAGCAAGGTCTGCGTATCGCGAAGAAGCAAGCACCACCTGCACTGATTGAGCTACCTGTCTTTACAGGGGAGAAGTAATGATGAAGGGAATCAAGTATCTTCTAACCGGTATCACTGCCCTATCTTTATCGTTAAGCAGTGTACATGCCAACACTTTGGATGAGCTTCTCAACCAAGTGAAGAACGACCGTGTAACCGAGTCACAGCAAAACCGAGAGCGTGAAGCGGCGTTTTTGGCGGATAAAGAAAACCAAGCGGCACTCCTCGCTGAAGCCAAACAGCAATTGGCTTTCGAGACCCAACGCGGCGAACAACTTAAAGCCACATTCGATGCGAACGATCAGAAACTGGCGGAATTGGCAGATACCTTACGTCAGCGTTCTGGCTCACTGGGTGAAATGTTTGGCGTGGTTCGTCAATTCTCTGGTGAATTTAAAGGTATCTTCCATGCCTCGCAAAACGCTGTGCAATTCCCGAACCGAGATGCGCTGCTGACCAAGCTTGCCGAGAGCAAAGAGTTGCCCTCTATCAATGAGCTCGAGCAATTCTGGCAAACGGTGATGGAGCAGATGATCGTATCGGGCGATACCTCGACGGTTCCTGCAACTGTGGTATATGGCGAGGGCAGCGAAGCGAGCGATGAAGTCACACTCATTGGTGAATTTAACGCCATTGCCAACGGTAAATACCTGACTTACGTCCCTGAGACGGGAAAATTTGAAGAACTCGCCCGCCAGCCAGCTAGCAATATTTTGTCGAACGTGTCTGCATTTGAGTCAGCATCCAGTGCCTACGCGCCACTTTATCTTGATCCATCACGTGGTGTGATCCTTTCCCTACTGGTGCAAAGCCCTAACGTACAAGAGCGTATCGACCAAGGTGGATTGGTAGGTTACATCATCCTTGTCATGGGTGCGGTTGGTGTCCTCATCGCGCTGTTGTGCTACCTGCGCCTATCCGTGATTGGCAGCAAGATGCGTAAACAGAAGAAGAGTGACGCAGTCTTGAAAGACAACCCACTAGGTGAAGTCATCCAAGCCTACAAAGAACACCAAGGCTCCAGCTTAGAAGACTTGGAAGCGAAACTGGATGAAATCATCATGCGCAATGCGCCTAAGATTGAACGCTTTATTGGCTCAATCAAGTTATTCGCATCGGTGGCACCGCTACTCGGCCTACTCGGTACGGTCATGGGGATGATTGGAACCTTCCAGGCTATTACCTTGTTTGGTACCGGTGATCCTAAGCTAATGGCTGGCGGCATTTCAGAAGCCTTGGTCACTACCATGCTTGGCCTCGTCGTCGCGATTCCGTTGCTGTTCCTCTACACCTTCGTACACAGTAAAGGGCGTCGATTGGTACAAACCCTTGAGGAACAAAGCGCTGGCTTTATTGCACGATATCAGGAAAAGCTTCATACAGCGGAAAGCTAAGGAGATGTCATGCAATGGATACTCTCTGAGTTAGCGTCGATTCGACACTTTCTCGGCATGGGTGGCGATGTACTGGTCGCCATCTTTGTGCTCAGCGTCTTTCTGTGGTGTGCGCTGTTAGAGCGTTGGTTTTACTTCATTTTTGTAGCACCTCGTGCGGCAAAATCCGTAGTCAGCCAATGGCAACAGCGTCCAGAGCATCGCAGTTGGGCTGCGCGAATGATACGGCAAGAACTGGTTTCAATCCGCGACATAGAAAATAAACGCGGATTACCCATTGTCAAAGTGTTGATCGCGATGTGCCCTTTATTGGGCTTGTTAGGGACCGTTGTGGGTATGATCCATGTGTTCGATACATTAGCGGTAGTAGGCACGGGGAGTCCTCGGGCGATGGCTTCAGGGATTTCTAAAGCCACTATCCCGACGTTAGCGGGAATGGTCGCCTCCTTGTCCGGTCTGTTTTTCAGCACACGCCTGGATCATCTTGCCAAAACATCAACGCGTAAGCTTGAAGACAAGCTTAAGCATGTCACCTCGTAAAAGGATTTAAGGTAGCGACATGAAACGACGTTATAGCAATGAAGGGAATGATGAAGCGGCGATCGACATGACACCCATGTTGGATATCGTCTTCATTATGTTGATCTTTTTTATCGTCACCACTTCGTTCGTCAAAGAAGCGGGTATTGACGTCAATCGACCCAGTGCGAATACCGCACAGACCGTCAGTAAAGGCAACATCATGGTCGCCGTCGGTCCTGCGGGTGATGTCTGGGTTGATAAACGCCGTGTTGAAGTCGGTGCGGTACGCGCCAATATTGAGCGCTTACGTGCAGAAAGCCCAGAAGGCGCGGTCGTCATCCAAGCAGATCAAGAAGCAAGTGCGGGTGTTGTTGTTGACGTCATGGACCAAATCAAAATGGCCGGTGTGGATAGCATCTCGATTGCAGCGAAAAGCAAGGACTAGCGTATGCGTTATTTGGCGTCGATTGTGCTCGCATTATTCGTCTCGCTGGGTTTGTTTTGGGGCATGGATAAAATCGTCAACAAAGAGCGCCATGAATTAACTGGCGACGAGACTCAGCGAATTATCGAGTTTGTGCGCATCAAACCTGATGAAAAGATCAAAGAAAGAAAGCGTGAGCTTCCAAAGCCTCAGCCACCGAAAAAGCCGCCACCACCACCGGAAATGAAGGTGACATCTACGGTGAAGCCACAGATGGATCAAGTGAAGCTTGATATGCCTAACTTGGACTTGCCGGTGAACATTTCGGGCGGTTCGGTGCTGGGTCACTACAGCCAAGGCGGTGGCGGGATGGCCGGTAATCAGGGGCCAACCCCTTTAGCGACCTTCTTACCGCAAATGCCTCGCAAAGCGGCACGAGCAGGGTTAGAAAAAGGGATTGTGTTACTTGAGTTTACCGTCAATGAGCAAGGGGGCGTGGAAGACGTTCAAGTCCTTGAAGAAGACCCGCGCCGTATGGGACTCCGACGAGCCGCGCAAAAAACGGTGCAACAATGGCGGTTTAAGCCCAAGGTTGTAGACGGCAAACCCGTCAAGGCTCGGCTTTCTCAAGAAATAGAGTTTTCGATTAACTAGGACGGCCATCATGAAAAACACATTAACACGGATGTTGGCTTTAGCGCTGTTTGCTTTGAGCCTTTCAAGCGTGTCCTATGGTGCCAATAACCCGGAGCTATCGGACCGGACGTATCGCACCGTCAATAAAGTGCAAAAGTACATCGCTAACGAGGCCTATCAAGATGCAAAGGCAGAGCTTGAGAGCGCCCTTGATCGCAGTGGTAATAAGAAATATGACCAAGCCGTGCTACTTCAGCAGCTTGGTTATATTTACTCAATTGAAGATAACTACGCGAAAGCGACCGAGTACTTTGCGCAAGCGCTAAAGATTGATGCTTTGCCTGTAGCTGTCGCACAGCAAGTCAGATACAGCCTGGCTCAGCTCTATATGGTACAGGAGAAATTTGCTAACACGATTGCGCTGATGAAGCAGTGGTTTCAAATTCAACTGAGTGAAGGAGAGGAAAAGCCAGATGCCATGAGCTACATGACATTGGCGAGTGCCTATGTACAACAAGAGCAGTTTAAGCAAGCGATCCCCGAGATAAAGCAGGCCATCGCCCTCAGCGATAAGCCGAGTGAGTCTTGGTATATGATGCTCATGTCTGCCTATTATCAAACCAATGATTTGGCAAACACTGCCAACGTCCTGACCACGTTGACCGAGCTATTCCCAGAGAAAAAACAGTATTGGAAGCAACTGTCGGGAATAGAAATGGAGCGCGGTAAGGATGGTAAAGCACTTGCAGCGCTTGAGTCCGCTTATAAGCTCGGCTTGCTCGATGAGGAAAAAGAAATCCTCAGGCTCACTGACTTTTTAGCCTATCAATCTATTCCTTTTCGTGCCGCTACGACACTGGCCAAGGAGATAGAAAAGGGCACGGTAGAAAAAACCAGTGAGCACTTAGAAAAGCTTGGCCAGTATTGGCACCAAGCGAAAGAACTCACTAAAGCGATTACCAGTTATCGTGCAGCCTATGCGTTGGACGCCGATCCGAAAACCAAACTCAAGATCGCTCGCTTAATGATCCAAGACCAACAGTATAAGAACATTATTGACTTTGCGTCGGATAAACAGGGTGTTCCCTTCGATGTTGCTGCTGAGCTGGAGTACTTAAAAGGGATGGCCTACTTCGAGTTGGAGAACAACGCAGCTGCACTCAAAGCCATGCAACAAGCGGCGAAGTCGAACGAACTTAAGCCCATGGCTTCCCCTTGGATTGCGTTCTTGACGAATAGCTAACCATGGCAACACCACTGCTTTTCTTTTATGCCGAGCTCCTTTTTTGCTCGGCTTTTTTTATCCTCATGGACTGAGCAAAACTCCTATTGAGAAGGAAAACGACAATGAAAACTCCCACACTCAGTGCCGCAGCGTTGGCCATGACCCTCGGCACAGCACACGGCGCTGATCACGCCGATCCCTTTTTATGGCTGGAAGAGGTTGAGAGCGAGCAAGCCCTTACTTGGGTAAAAAAACAGAATGCCTCGACAAACGACACGCTTACCCGCCACCCAAGTTACTCGACCTTCTACCAAGATAGCCTTGATGTATTAAATGCCACTGACCGTCTCGCCTATCCGTCTCGTCGTGGCGACTACTATTACAACTTTTGGCAGGATGATACCCATGTCAAAGGTCTCTATCGACGTACCACGCCCGATAGTTATGCGAAAGAAAAGCCTGAATGGGAAACCGTCATTGATGTCGATGCACTCGCTAAAGCAGAAGGTGAAGACTGGGTACTTAAGGGCGTCGATTGCTATGCACCTGCCTACCAACGCTGCATGGTAGCACTCTCGCGCGGTGGCGCCGACGCCACAGTTAAACGCGAATTCGACCTCACGACCAAACAATTTATTGCCGATGGCTTTTCACTCAGCGAGGCCAAAAGCGACATTACCTGGTTGGATAATGATCACTTACTCGTGGCAACGGATTTTGGTGAAGGAACATTGACAGATTCAGGCTATCCACGCCTCGTCAAAAAATGGCAACGCGGTACCTCACTCAAAGACGCACCTGTGGTTTATGAAGGGAGCCCTCGCTCCGTCTCCGTCGGTATGTTCACATTGCGAGATGCCCACTCAAGGGTGACACTCGTCCGTGAAGGCGAAACCTTTTATCGCCAACAAACATTCTGGCTCGACAAGAACACCCTACGCCCCCTCACTCTGCCCGCTGACAGTGAGATCCTCGGCTACTTTGAAGGCGCTTTGTTCTTCCAGCTCAAGTCAGACTTTCACCAAGGCGACACCCGTTTCCAACAGGGCAGTATCCTCTCTGCTGCGTTGACTGACCTAACGGCAGTACAGCCACACTATCAAGCATTTCTTGCTCCCGACACAAAAACCAGTATCGAGTCCGTTGATTTCACGGCACGCCATATCATTGTCAGCGAGCTGAATGATGTCAGTTCACGTATTCGCGTGTTGCATAAAGACGCCAAAGGGGATTGGCAACAAAAGCCTGTTGCACTCGAAGAAAACACCCATATGCGTGTATTCAACACCTCGCCAGAGCATGATGACTTTTTCGTTGACGTATCAAGCTTCTTAACGCCGCCTTCTATCTACCGGGTAGACGCTCAGTCGCATGAGACGCGACGTCTAAAATCAACGCCACCTAAATTTGACGCCAATGATTTAGTCGTCGAGCAACACTTTGCGACCTCTAAAGATGGCACACAAGTCCCCTACTTTTTGGTGGCCTCCAAAGCCTTAAAACGCGATGGTAAAAATCCAACCTTGTTGTACGGATACGGTGGCTTTGAAGTGAGTCTAACCCCCCACTACAGTGCGTTACTTGGTAAAAACTGGCTAGAAAAAGGTGGGGTTTATGTCCTCGCCAACATTCGCGGTGGCGGTGAGTATGGCCCTGCTTGGCACCTTGCGGCACTCAAACATCAAAGACACAAAGCCTACCAAGATTTTGAGGCCGTCGCAGAAGATGTGATTAACAAAAAAATCACCACACCTGCCCACCTTGGTATTCAAGGTGGCAGCAATGGTGGCCTGCTGGTCGGCGCTGCCGTGACACGTCGTCCAGAGCTCTATCAAGCCGTGGTTTGCCAGGTGCCATTGTTGGACATGAAACGTTTCAATAAGCTATTGGCGGGAGCCAGTTGGATGGCGGAATACGGCAATCCTGATACCGAAGCAGATTGGGCCTACCTTAAAACGTACTCGCCCTATCACAACCTCAGTCAGGATACAGCTTATCCTCGCGTGCTATTCACCACCTCAACCCGCGATGACAGAGTTCATCCTGCTCACGCACGTAAAATGGTGGCCAAAATGCAGGCGATGGGCCACGACGTTCTTTACTATGAAAACATGGAAGGGGGTCATGCGGGCGCCTCAAACAACGCGACCCGTGCTGCCATGTATGCCAGAACCTATACCTATCTCGCAAGCCAGCTGGCTTTACGCACCGATAGCGACTAATGTCCCTACAGGAAGAGGGTTGGTAATTTCCAGTAATCCTCTACAATTGGTTGGGTTATGCCGAGCATGTAGATGCTCGGTTTTTTTTCACCCTAATAACCCAAAGAGTGCCTGATGGAGTCTGTCTCTCGCGCAAAGCGCTTGTTTTCTACCACCCTGCCCATGCTATTCGGGGTGCTGTCACTGATGAGTTTTCAGTTAGTCGACAGTGCATTTATCGGCCAACTTGGGGTGCTTCCCCTTGCTGCGCAAGGCTTTACCTTGCCCATTCAAATGATCATTATCGGGATTCAGGTCGGGTTAGGTATTGCCACGACCGCGGTCATTTCACGCGCGCTCGGCGCGGATAAGTGCAATTACGCCAAGCAACTCGGCGGCTTAATCCTCCTTATGGGCACACTCGGTGTCGCGGGTTTCGCCTTGCTTTTGTATGCGCTACGTCACCCGATATTGATGCTACTCGATGCCCCTCAGAGCGTATTTCCGGTGATTGACAGTTATTGGATTATTTGGCTGGTCAGTGCTTGGGCGGGGGCGGTGCTGTATTTCTTTTACAGTATTGCGCGAGCCAACGGAAACACCTTGCTGCCCGGCTCCATGATGGTGGTCACCAGCCTGTTAAACTTGGTCCTCGATCCTGTGTTCATTTTCTGGCTCGATTGGGGCATAAATGGCGCTGCCGTCGCAACCCTGATCGCTTTTGGTAGCGGTGTGGTCATTGTCGCGCCACGGGTTATTCGCAAAGGTTGGATCTCGATGGCATGGCACGATTTAGACATTGCCAAAAGCGTCAAATCCATCGGCCATATTATGGGGCCGGCGATGATAAGTCAGCTGCTACCGCCCGTCTCGTCCATGCTGGCAACCAAGCTACTCGCCGGCTTTGGTCCTACGGCAGTTGCGGCATGGGCGCTGGGATCTCGCTTTGAATTTTTTGCGATTGTATCTGTGCTTGCACTAACCATGTCGATGCCACCTATGGTGGGTCGCTTATTGGGTAAAGGTGATCTCACCGAGATCCGTCATTTGGTGAAACTGGCCTGTCAGTTTGTCTTAGGCTTTCAATTGCTGATCGCTGTAGTGACCTGGTTTGCCGCCGATCCACTCGCCCAACTCATGACAAGCGATCAGCAAGTGACTGACATTTTGCATTGGCACCTGACCCTAGTACCGTTTAGCTTAGGCGCTTTGGGCGTGTGCATGTTGATGGTCTCCATTACTAATGCATTAGGCCGTTCATACACCGCCTTGACCATCTCCGCCCTTCGTCTGTTCGCATTTTTCTTGCCATGCTTATGGTTGGGCGCGCAAGTGGCTGAGTTATATGGCTTATTTGTGGGCGCTTTAGTCGGCAATATTCTCGCTGGCGCAGTGGCTTATGGTATGTATCGACGCGCAATGGCTAAGCTTATGACGCGCAAGCCCCTCTAAACTGACTCAACAGTCACCACTATCATCGACGAGATACCACTAAAAAGCCCGCCACAACAGGGCGGGCTTGTGAACACAATGCGCTTAGCGCATACGGGACTAATAACCCAGCTTGGTCAGTGTCGCTTGAATATCTTTGCCTTCACCGCCAGAGAGCGTTTTCACCGCAAGGTTAGGACGGTTGGTGAAAAAGCCATCCACACCACGGTCACGATAGCGCTCAAAATCTACAGCTTGATCCACGGTGTAAACATGCATCAGCAAGTCTTTCTCATGGCTCATCTCTACCATCCAAGGCGCTGCAAGCTCCATGTAGCTAAACTGGCTTGACCATGCATCATCGTGCTGCGTTTGGATAGTGGATGGACCCACACCGATCGCGCCATGCTGTTTGGCATAATCCAACCATTCTGCGTAGCCTTCTTTCGAAGCCACTTCTTGGCGCGCATAGTACTCGGCGTAAGACTCATCGTCTGCTTTCGGCGCACTGTCCTTGGTGGGAATGTAGCCATCACCCGCCCAAAGCAGCAAGATTTTTGGCACGGTTGGCATCACGCTTTGCAGCGTTTCAAGGCTCGATTTATTAAAAGTTTGTAGGATCACTTTGCCCTTGGCATCGTCATCTAGCCAGCCATGCTTGGTCAGATCGTCTTTCAAATCTTTCTCAATGCCTGGGAAGAACTCTGGCACCTTGGTCTCGATATACAGACCGGGCTGATGCGCACAGCCTTCAGCGATTTCACGCACTTGGTCTAAGGTGACAAGCTTCAAGCCACGGAAGCTTTCACGCGCGCGCTCTGGGTATGATTCATTAAACCAGCTACCCGCATCCAGTTTTTCCAGCTCTGCCCATGTAAAGGTATTGACCGGATCGTCGGCACGCTCAGGGTAGACCGTCTCGATATTAGTATTGCGCTTGAGGTTATCGTCATGCACAGCAATCAATTTGCCGTCTTTGGTGCGCTGCAGATCAAGCTCTAGGTAATCGGCACCCACTTCACACGCGAGCTGATACGCAGGCAGCGTGGACTCGGGGGCGTTGTAGGAATCACCACGGTGGGCAATAACGGCGTGATCGGCAATGCCAAGCTTTTCGCTAAGCGCACTGTCACTGGCTTGAACTGAAGAAGAGAAAGATAAGGCACTGGCCACACTCAGTGCGGCAACGGTCAAGCTCAGGGTCGCTTTTGATGTTGTATTCAACGGGTACTCCTTAATGTCGTTGAAATTGGCGAGATAATTAAACACTTGTTCAATTATCGAGACAGCATAGCAAAAGCCTGTTTTAAAGAGAAAACAAACTCAAAACGCCCACCGAAAAAGGTGGGCGTTAGCACGATTAAGAGGCCAGCGGCCAAAGTGACTCAACCGCCTGCAATGGGCGTTGGTCTGGGTTAGAGAGATAGTGCGGGCGTGGTGGTAAACCACTAAAGGGCGTCACTGGTTTATTCTCCACACTGTTATAGACAAACATTAAAATCGAGCGTGGATCATTGGCGATATTATCAGGTGAACCGTGCATTAAGTTGCAGTCATGGAACACCAAGGTGCCAGCTTTACCCGTGACGGAGGCAACGCCCTTATCATCGAGCAACGTCTCCATGGTCTCTGGTTTAGGCACGCCCAGCATTTGTTTTTTCAGCGACTGCTGATAGTTTTTCTCGCCGGTACTGCCTTCACAAGACACATAGTGATGATGCGAGCCGGGGATGACGTACAACGGCCCATTGTGCTCGGTGTTATCCGTGAGCATCAGCCAGACGGTAACCGCTCGCATCCGTGGCATTCCATCCTCAACGTGCCAAGTCTCGAAGTCAGAATGCCAAGGAAACGACTTACCTTTAAACGCCGGTTTAATATTGACGCGTGATTGCATCAAATACGCGTCCGAGCCCAAAATTTGTCGTACTTTATTGAGAATGCGCGGATCGCGCGAGAAGCGATCAATTAAGTCACTGTAGGCAAAGGGTTTAAAAATGGTGCGCAGCTCGTCGCTATCCGGCTCGGTATATAGCTCTTCATGGCCAGCCATATCATCACGTAGGCGGGTAACCTCGCGTTTAAGTGGTGCCACCATTTCCGGCATATAGTCATTCATCACCAAAAAGCCTTGGCGCTCAAACGTATCCAGCTCTTGCTGACTTAAGCTATGCGGTACCTTGGGTTGCACACGGCCGTAAACAACCGGATCTAAGCGTGGGGAAAGCGTTTCTTTACCATTGACGCGTGAGGGATATACATCGGCTATCGCTGCCATTATTGACACCTCCTTCATGTCATTCGTTTTCTGGTGATATCTTCTCTCTTTTTGGGGCCCCAAACGGGCATTGAGTGGAATACAGTTCCATATCGGGGCGACTCGATAGAAATCAACCCCGAAGCGAATTGCGGGAGCAGCCTAACAGGTTAGCAAGCGAGAGTGAACCTTTGTCATCGTGTTCACGAAAAAGCTATCCCCTTATTTTTACAGTGAAAAACGAACAGGAACAGTGACCGTTATTGTCAGTCCCGGCAAGGCATCTGGCGGCGTCGGCAACGGAGACGCACGCTGTACCAGCGCCTTAGCCTCTTCGTCCAAACTCTCAAAGTGGCTCGAGGTTTGGAGTTTGACCGATTGCACCTCGCCTTGGCGATTAACGGTAAAGGTAACCCGAGGCGAGCCTTGCTGCTTAAGTCGCCGAGCAAATCGAGGATAGCGCTTATAGTGCGCCAAATGCGCGTGAACCCGTCGCTGCCAATTCAACTTGGCAACCTTCCCCTTTACGGTTAGCTGTCCTTGCGCTGGGCCAGTCACTTTTTCACTGTGTGTTGGCGCGTCAACATGTTTCGGCGCCCTCGCCTCTTGCGCGACCGACGACGCACGTGACGTTTTGGGGCTTTCCTTTGGTTTAGGGCGAGGCTCAGTCATTTGCACCTTGTGGGTCTCAACCGTTTTTTTCGTCTCTACCGCTTTAGGCGGCTTCTTGGCAGGACGTGAGACAGACTGCGGTTGTTTTTGGACTTGCGCATTTTCTTTATCTTCAACCATAGGCGTCGCGTTTGGCGTCGGCATCACTTTTTCCGGCACCGTCTCAGATGCATGAGCAGGCTGACTGGCGCGTTGCGGTTTGCCCTCTTTCACATCGTGCTTTTCCACCTTTGGGGCAGACACGTCTGGTGCGATGACAGAAATAGCAATCGGCACCGCGGCGGGAGGCGGTGCGAGCGTGCGCGCCGGTGTCCAAAAGTACGCGATCGCCATCCCAAGGTGGAGACTGACGCTCACTGCCGCCCCCACCAACCAGCCTTTTCGCGTGCGGTCTAACTCAAAGCCTTGCGGCAACCCAGCCAATACCGTCATGAGGAACTCGATGCTGACTGCGCAATACCCACCAGCCCGACTTGCTGATAACCCGCTTGACTAAGCGTATTAATCACTTCCAACAGTGACTGATAAGGCAAGGTTTTATCGGCCCGCAAATATAAACGGGTTTGTTTGTTCGCCACCCATTGAGGCAACTTCTGACTGGCTTCCTCAAGGGAAAACGCAGGGTGCTCATCAACTTGCAACATTTGTCCAGAGCCTACAGACAAATACACAGGCTGACTGGGCGAGGCATTCGGCTTCGCCGAAGAGGTGGGTAAATCCACCGGCACGCTGACGGTTGCAAGCGGGGCCGCAACCATAAAAATGATCAATAACACCAACATTACATCGATAAATGGTGTCACATTGATCTCATGGTTTTCTTGTAGTTCATGGTCTGACGAGGAAAATTGAAAGCTCATCTCTCTACCCTGCCTGTCGCCACGCAAGTTCAGTTTGCGCATTGCAGTCACTGTCGAGATCACGGCTCACCAGCACCAAAATAGCCACCGCTAAATCCCCCATTTGAGCACGATACGCAGCCAATGCACGGGTAAAATAGTTGTAAACAATCACTGCTGGGATCGCCGCGACCAGGCCAAGAGCCGTTGCCAGTAGGGCTTCAGCAATCCCGGGGGCCACCACGGCTAAATTAGTCGTTTGCGTATGCGCAATGCCAATAAACGCATTCATGATCCCCCACACGGTACCAAACAGCCCCACAAAGGGAGCCACGGACCCGATCGATGCCAGCACCCCTGTGCCGCGATTCATCATGCTAGCCTGTGCCACCTGTACCCGCTCCAACCGTGCTTGTACCCGCTCTTTAACGCCTTGACTGACTGCATCTACTTGTTCGGATAGGGCAAGCTCGGTTTGCGCCGCACTAAGAAACGCCAGCCCAGTGCCCTGATGACACGATGCCGCCGCTTTGGCCGCCGCAAAGCTTTCAGCGTGAGCGCAAAGTGACACCAGTGGCGCTAAGCGGCGACGCGCACGACCGAGTTGCCACTGCTTAGTGACGAGCACAGCCCATGTCACGCCTGAAGCCGCCAGCAATATCAGCATGACCGCTTTAACGATAGGATCCGCAGCCTGATACATACCGAGCGGAGACAGTGCATCAACGGACAAATGGGTGGCCTGCGAGCCTGAAGCGGTCACCACTGACCCGCTCTCCGCAGGTGCCGTGGATTCACTCGCCTGCACATGCACCGTGATGACCAAGAGCCACAGGCCCAGTCCTATCCAATATCGCTTCATTTTGAGTCCTTATTATCCATGCGTAATACGCCATATCGGTTATCTACCCGCTATACCGAACGAATAACGAAAACCCGTAACCGCGTCGTTAAAATTTTGCTTTTAGCATCAATTTAATAGTGCGCCCTGGCGCCGGTACACTGGAACGCACCAGTGGGTCAATGTGGTAGACATCGGTTAAATTGGTCCCTACGACTTCAAGCGCGATGTGGCGTGATAGCTGGTAATTGGCAAATGCATCAAACGTTAAGGTATCGTCGCGCTGGACCACCTCATCTGACTTGGCTTTGGCAAGGTACGCGCCTTTGATCCCAGCTTCTAACTGACGATTGAAAAAGCGATGGCCCAGTTGCAGCGACGTCGACCACGCTGGGGGGACTTGCGATTCTAAATATCCGCCAGGAAAACCGCCAAACAGACAATTGCGATAGTATTCTGGCTCGTCGGGGCGATAACGTGTGACGACGGAGCTCTCATCACAGACTTGATTGGTGAGCATGTAAGCGCCATTTAAATCGGCAAACCAATCACCATCATCGTAGTTCGCTTGCAGCTCCAACCCTGCCAGCGTCTGCGAATCAATATTGCTAAAGCGCAGCATGTCATCTCGCTCAATCACGTTTTCAGTGAGGTGGTGAAAGTAAGCCAGTTTCAGATCACCGCGAGTAAAATGATGAATGTAGCCTAACTCGTGATTCACCGTTGCTTCGGGTTTGAGGCTGGTATACGCATTATTTAACGCGGAAAAGCTAAGTGTACTTTCAAAGAGGCTTGGAAAACGCAACATTTGGCTGTAGCGGTAGTAAATACGGTCTTGTGGCGTGGGAGAAAATGCCACGGAGGCAAACGGTGACCAACCCTGCCCGTGATCGTGTGTTTTGGGACGCATGTTCACTTTGGTATTCAATTGATTGGTCGCACGACACGTCCCTTCAATGTAGTTGTCGGGTAATAGTCCGTTCGCGGGGTCACAGGGGTTTTGCGCACGGCTATATTTACCGTTTCCATCGTGTAACCAAGCTTGTGTGCGCTCTTCAATTTGACCTTCTTCGCGCAGCTTGGCTTCTTCTTCAGCAAGGTCAGCCAATATCTGGCTCTCAGGGAACCCAAAATCCTCCAGCATTCTACGATAACTGTCCAGTATCGCCTGAATTTCAGCCTCACTCAAGAACACCCGCACTTTATAGCTGGCTTCAAGCCCCGGCGAGACAGCCTGCTGCGTGAACAGGGTATCTCCCCCTTCGGCTTGGCGCGCGGCAAGGAAGTCATCTTTAACATCAAAGCCTTGAAACTTCACACCAGCGTTAAGCGTCCATTGGGTATGTGGCTGCCAAGTGGCTTGTAAGCTGACATCAAATTCTTGATAGGTCCCTTCTTGTGGAAAGTGCACCCAACCATCGGCTTTGTTCGCATCATAAGTGTCATCAGAACGTTGCTCTCGGTATTGATATCGTCCTGCGGCAGTCATAGATAAGGTGTCACTGAACGCCATGGCATTGCTGATATTCACGCCAATACGGCTATCTTTTGCATTGGACGCAGCAGTATTGCGCAACAGGGTGCTGTAGCCCGGCAACAGGTCATGGTTATTGGCATAGTTAGGAAACCCACCTCGGGTATTGGTATCGCTGACCGTGTAGGTGGTCCATAACTTGGCCGTTAAATCAATCCAAGGGTCCTTTGGCGACCAGTGATAATCAAGGTTGTAAGCTTGCGCTCGCACGCGGCTAAGTGGCCATTGCGCCATTTTATTGCCATCGACTAAGTCACCAGAGCGGCTCGCCATGATTTCACCATACTCGGCATCGGTGTAGCGCGCGCCAAGGCTCAATTGCTGCGCGCCCTCGAAAAGGAATGTACTTTTCAGCAACACAGATTCGGTTTCGCTGGACGTGTTAGGAATTTCCGCGCCCGGCAGATGGCGCAGTGCCAAGGTCTCTGGGTCGACCTTGGTCATATAAGCTTCTTTCGAATCGCCGCTTTTGTAAAAACCACTATCATGTTTGCCACCATAATAATTGCCTTTATAGCGATAAGCGTAAGCAGCCAACCATTCCATGCTTTCGTCTCGTTTCGCCAGCGCAAGACGGTAAGCATAGTCATCCCCCGAGAAAGGATTGTTGTTCTTGTTGTGGCTCATCGGCTGCCAAAGCGAAGGATCGGCGTAAGGATATTGGGGTGTGGACGGAAACCCGTCGACGTCTCGATAATCTTGCCCTGTGTATAAGGTCCCTAACGTGGGCGCAACCGCATTGTTGCTACCTTCAATCAAGAACTCACCGCCAAAGTCTTTTCCCGGCAGCAAAATATCTTGTGCAGAGAGGGTGTTGACGACCACCGCGCCGCCTGTGGATGTTTTGACATTCGCCACAGTATTGGGGCCTTTGATCACCTGCACACCACCAATTAAGTTGGGATCAATGTAGCTGCGATTCGAGACACCACGATAGCCACGCCAGACAGTCAGCCCTTGCTCTGTACCATCAATGAGGACAGGCACACGACCCGGCCCTTGAACACCTCGAATATTTGGATCAATGCCTCCGCCGTTGCGCGCATCGCCACTGTACACATTGGGCATACCTTTAAAGAGATCAGCCGCATCTTTACCTTTATATCGCTCAACCTCTTTTTTGCCCGCGTACACCGTTGACCGGTTGTCATCGTAAACAGCATATTTACCCGCTTCATCGCGACTAATCTCTCCTTCCGAAAACGACACATCTAGGGTATCGAGTGTCAGCGACTCTGTGCTGTCGGTAATTTGATAGCTGCCATCGGCTTGTCGGTGTGCCGTCAACCCCGTACTGGTCAGCAGGGTGTTGAGGCCTTGCTCTGGAGTAAACTGTCCATCGAGCCCCGCACTGTAAAAACCTTCGGACAAACGCGCATCCAGATGAAATTCGATACCCGATGCCAGCGCAAAGGCTTTTAATACCGCATCAAGCTCTCCGGCGGGGATCTGGTAGGTATTTACCGTGTCGGTTTGGGCATAAACGGGGGAATAAAAAGGCACGCCCAAGGTTAACGATAGACACAATATCGATGACTGCAGTTTCACAATACGGCTCCACTTAAGTGAATTAACTAACCGATACACCGAACGAAGGCGTGGGATCCGTAAAGATGAGTGTCATTTTTTATTGGGCTGGAATAATTTGCACCCAGAGCGCAGTGCGAAAGCGCAGGGCAATAGGCAGAATGGTTTCTAAATGCGCCAGCGTTTGCTGGATATTACGGGTGGAAAATACCCCCGTCACGGTTAGATCATTCAGTTGCGCATCTAAGCGCAACCAGCCTGAGAAATACCGTGAGAGCTCTTCAACTAGCGTCGAAAGCGGCATGCGTTCAGCCACGAGTTTTTGCTCCAACCAGCTCACCGCGTGAGTTTCTAAAGGCGCAAGATGCTGCACCTTATTGTCCGTGCATTGCACCGAATGCCCGGCGGGAATGTAACGCCGTTGACCCTGATACGGCTGAATACGCGCATTGGTCGATAACAATTGTATGGCACTGAAGCGCGTGAACTGGCGCACCGCAAGCTGGCCTTGCTCCTCAACCCACACCTGACCGTGGGCGGTGAGAACCGATAAAGGCGATGCCGCTTCGAACAGCACTTCACCGCGCTCAAGGAAAATCTGTTTTTTCCCGCCTTGATAATCGACCCACACCCGCGAGTCTGTGTTTAACGCGACACGACTCTGATCCGGCAAGGTGAACTGTTTGAGCTCCCCGACTCGGCTTGCCAAGGCAACGCCCTGTTCGTAACGATGCGCATTAGAGCGCCATGCCAATAAGCACCCTGCGCCAATACCAATGCCACCAAGCATCAAAAACCGCCGGCGCGACAGGCCACTTTGTCGCAATAAGACCGAATGATGTCCCGAGACATCCTGAAGCTGGGATTGCACACCTTCCAGCGCTTGCCATGCCTTTTCATGATGAGGGTGAGCACGTCGCCACTGTGATAGCGCCTGTTTATCCTGCTCAGACACATCGTCCGCCCACATACGAGCCATCCATTGTGCCGCTTGTTCAACCACGTGAGGCGATAAAGATGACATCATGAATCACTCTTGTGCAGCGAGTACACAGGTCGCCAGTGCCTTGGCGACATACTTCTCTACCGAGGAAATCGAGACAGAAAGCGCCTTTGCGATGTCTTTATAGCTCATTCCCTCTAGCTGGCGCATCAGCAAAGCCTGCCGCACCTTGACCGGTAAATGTCCTAATAACGCATCAACCGCCACCAAGGCTTCCATGGTTTGTTGATGTTGCTCGGGCGAGCTGGCCATGCGTTCCGGCTGCGCTTGCAGATAGTCTAAGTAAGCTTGCTCAACGCGACGACGGCGATACCAATCGACGATCAAGCCTTTGGCGATATGAGTAAGGTAAGCACGCGCACTGTCTGTATCAGGCAAACGGCCAGAGTTAAGCAAACGCAAATAGGTATCTTGCACTAAGTCTGCCGACGTTGACGGGCATCCCATCCGTCGCTGAATAAAGCCCGAAAGCCAGCGCTGATGTGACACATACAGCGAGGTAACACCCTGATGTAACGCCTGCTGACTCCCTATCATTGAATGTGCTCCCTACACCAAAATCGACCACTCAATACAAACGCTAACAATTATCATTAATAATTGCGTATATGCAAGCATGTTCTAGACAGAGCCATGCTTTATCGACTCAGCGCACAGTTTGTGTCACACCGGCAATCGCGCACACATGTATCGAGTCAGTAAGTTCACGCTCTAGCGTTCAAATCCCCGCCGGTTCGTGCTAACCTGCGCGCCTCCCATCGGGAGACTACTATCTATTCGTCGATCTCCGTCAATACGATTGCGCTATGCTTTGGTATTGGCATCAGCCGGTTAAAGTGATCAATCCATGAGTCAAGGTACGCTTTATATTGTTTCTGCCCCGAGCGGTGCAGGCAAATCAAGCCTGATTTCAGCACTGCTGAATGACAACCCACGCTATGACATGAAAGTGTCGGTTTCACACACCACACGCGCTATGCGTCCCGGTGAAGAAAACGGCGTGCATTACCATTTTGTCGCAGTAGAAGAATTCAAGGCCTTAATTGATCAAGGCGCCTTTTTGGAACACGCAGAAGTCTTTGGCAACTATTACGGGACATCGCGCGTATGGATTGAAGAGATGCTTAATAAAGGCATCGACATCTTTTTGGACATTGATTGGCAAGGGGCGCAGCAAATTCGTCAACAGATGCCGAACAGTAAAAGCATCTTTATTTTGCCGCCTAGCCGCGAAGAGTTAGAGCGCCGTCTCACCGCTCGCGGCCAAGATAGCGAAGAGGTGATCGCCAAACGCATGCAAGAAGCACGTTCAGAGATCTCTCACTATGCTGAATATGACTATTTGATCATTAATGATGACTTTGATGTCGCATTAATGGATCTTAAAGCGATCCTCCGTGCAGAGCGGATGCGTCAGCCTAAACAAGCCAGCAAATATCATGCAATGATTGACGACTTGCTGGCCGACTAATCATGAATATTGGCGTTTGTTCGATTGCAGCGCACCCAGTGCTAGCAATGGACGGCCGCCTTTTGTATAATTTTCGGTCATTTTTAAGACCTGTTTATCACTACAGCTGGAGTCCTTCATGGCACGCGTAACTGTTCAAGACGCCGTTGAAAAAATTGGTAACCGTTTCGATCTCGTTCTGGTTGCGGCCCGCCGCGCCCGCCAAATGCAAACGGGTGGTAAAGATCCTCTAGTACCAGAAGAAAATGACAAGTACACCGTGATCTCACTGCGTGAGATCGAAGAAGGACTGATCAACAAAGAAGTGCTAGACGCGCGTGAGCGTCAAGAAAAGCAGGAGCAAGAAGCTGCCGAAATGGCCGCTGTTAGCACCATTTCTGGTCACCGTTAATCGCGTCATCATCAGGGAACAGGCCGTTTGTACCTCTTTGATAGCCTGAAAGAAGTCGCGAACCAATACTTGCCGGAATCGCAGCTTGAAGCGCTCCGGCAAGCGTATCTGGTTGCGCGCGATGCCCATGACGGGCAAACCCGCTCCACCGGTGAGCCCTACATCATCCACCCCATCGCCGTTGCGCGGATCCTCGCAGAAATGCGCTTGGACTGCGAAACCTTAATGGCGGCGTTGCTGCACGATGTGATTGAAGACACAGACGTGACCAAAGAGGATCTGCAACAACGCTTTGGTGATGTGGTTGCGGATCTGGTGGATGGCGTTTCCAAGCTCGACAAGCTCAAGTTTCGCGATCGCAAAGAAGCGCAGGCGGAAAACTTCCGCAAAATGGTCATGGCCATGGCCCATGACATTCGCGTCATTCTGATTAAGCTCAGCGACCGTACCCATAATATGCGTACCTTGGGTGCCCTGCGCCCCGATAAACGTCGCCGTATTGCCCGCGAAACACTGGAAATTTTTGCCCCACTCGCTCACCGCCTCGGTATTCACAATATTAAAGTGGAGCTCGAAGAGCTCGGCTTTGAAGCGCTCTACCCCAACCGCTATCGCGTCCTCAAAAAAGTGATTGCGCAAGCGCGGGGCAACCGCAAAGAAATGATCCAAAAGATCCATGCGGAAATCGAAGGCCGCTTGGAAGATGCCGGGATCAACGCGCGCGTGCTTGGCCGAGAGAAGAACCTTTATTCCATCTATAACAAGATGAAGAATAAAGAGCAGCGCTTTCATACCATTATGGATTTGTATGCCTTTCGCGTGATCGTCGACGATCTCGACACCTGTTACCGCGTCTTAGGGCAAATGCATAATTTGTATAAACCACGTCCCGGCCGCTTGAAAGATTACATTGCCGTGCCGAAGGCGAACGGTTATCAATCACTGCATACGTCAATGATTGGTCCGCATGGTGTGCCAGTTGAAGTGCAAATTCGCACTGAAGACATGGACCAGATGGCGGACAAAGGGGTCGCTGCGCACTGGGCGTATAAGAGCGGCGCCGAACGTCCATCCGGTACCACGGCACAAAAACGTGCTCAGCGCTGGATGCAAAACTTGATTGAGCTGCAGCAAAGCGCGGGGAACTCCTTCGAGTTTATCGAAAGCGTTAAATCCGATCTTTTCCCCGATGAGCTGTATGTCTTTACCCCGAAAGGGCGTATCGTCGAGCTTCCTGTGGGCGCCACGGCCGTTGACTTTGCCTATGCGGTTCATACCGATGTGGGTAACACCTGTGTCGGCGCGCGAGTCAATCGTCAACCGTATCCGCTAAGCCAACCACTGAAAAACGGCCAAACCATTGAGATCATTACCGCACCGGGCGCTCGCCCGAATGCCGCATGGCTCAATTATGTGGTGACCGCTCGGGCACGGACCAAGATCCGTCAAGTGCTCAAAACCATGCGCCGTGAAGAATCAGTCACATTGGGACGTCGTTTGCTCAACCATGCGCTGGGTGAGAAGAACCTACCCGATGTCGATCCTGACCGCCTCAATGCGATTTTGACCGACCTGAAGCTAGAAAGCAGCGATGATTTGCTCGCCGCGATCGGCTTGGGTGAGTTAATGAGTGTCGTGATCGCTCGCCGCCTGCTGGACGATGAAAACACGGACGCGGAACCTTCGGACGGGAAAATGCCTATCCGTGGCGCAGATGGTATCTTGGTCACTTATGCCAACTGTTGCCGCCCTATTCCGGGCGATCCGATTATCGCGCACGTCAGCCCCGGTAAAGGCTTGGTGATCCACCGTGAAACCTGCTCAAACATTCGCGGCTACCGTCAAGAGCCGGATAAATATATGCCTGTTGAGTGGGCAGACGATTTCGATCAGGAGTTCAGTACTCGTCTACGCGTGGATATGCAGAACCATCAAGGGGCGCTAGCGGATTTAACCAACACCATCGCCGCGACGGGATCGAATATTCAGGGACTGACGACCGAAGAAAAAGATGGCCGCTTGTACACCATCTTTGTTCGCCTCACCACCACAGACAGGGTTCACCTTGCCAATATTATGCGCCGCATTCGTGTGATGCCAAACGTGGTCAAGGTCAGCCGTCAAAAGAACTAGCCATGTTGCCATTTCGTGCTCAGGCTATCACTCGCCCGCCTTTTGGTGGGCGAGTTTGTTTCTCTCCTATTGTGTAACTAACGGAACCTCACCATGACACCAGAACGGTTTGAACGAATTCATCAAGTGCTTGCTCAGCGCCAGCCTGATCTCACCGTGTGTATGGAAAAAGTCCATAAGCCAAATAATATCTCTGCCATTATTCGCACCGCGGATGCCGTCGGCGTACATCGTCTTCATGCCGTCTGGCCAAAAGGCAGTAAAATGCGCGCTTTGGGTGGCACCTCAGCCGGCTCTCGCAACTGGGTCGATGTACAAACCCATGATTCGACTGCCGAAGCCTTTGATGCGCTTCACGCTCAAGGCATGCAGATCTTAGTCACCAACTTATCCGACACCGCCATCGATTTTCGCGACGTCGATTACACCCGCCCTACCGCTATTGTATTAGGCCAAGAAAAAGAAGGCATCAGTCGCGAAGCGCTCGATAAGGCGGATCAAGATATCCTCATCCCAATGGTGGGTATGGTACAGTCATTAAACGTGTCAGTGGCGAGTGCTCTTATTCTGTATGAGGCCCAGCGACAGCGCCAATTAGCGGGTATGTACCAACGGGCTCACACCCGTATTCCGGACGAAGAAGTCCACAAGATCCTGTTTGAACGGGGCCATCCTGTTTTAGCACGCGTGGCCAAACAAAAAGGGCTGCCCTATCCGCCGCTGGATGAACACGGGCAAATCGTTGCTGATGAGGCATGGTGGTCTGCGATGCAGGCAGCCAAACACAAACGTAGTAAATAACGGACTATTTTGATGCGATCATCCATGCTCAATGCTGTCTCAGTCGAAACACTGGCCGGTGTCGGCGCCAAAATGGCGGAAAAGCTGACCAAGCTGGGGTTGTATACGGTTCAAGATGTCTTGTTTCACTTGCCGTACCGTTATGAAGATCGCACACGCGTCTGGCCGATCGCCAGTTTGCTCCCCGGACAAACCGCGACCGTTGAGGGTGAAGTGACGCACAATGACACTATGTTTGGGCGCCGCCGCATGCTGACCGTGCGGATCCATGATGGCAATGGTTCGCTGACGCTACGCTTTTTTAACTTCAACGCCGCGATGAAAAACAGCCTCGCCATCGGCAAACATGTGAAGGCCTATGGCGAGCTAAAACGCGGTAAGCATGGCCTAGAAATCATTCACCCTGACTATAAAGTCTTTTCTGAGCCTACCGAGCTTGCGCTAGAAGAAACCCTGACACCTGTCTATCCCACCACCGAAGGGCTGCGCCAAGCGACCCTGCGCAGCCTGACCGATCAAGCGCTGGCGTTGCTGGATAAAAGTGGCGTCGACGAGCTGCTGCCCGAGGGCTTGTACGATCGACAACTCTCATTGCGCGAGGCGTTGCACCTATTACATCGCCCACCGCCAGATACCGCGCTAGAGGATCTATTAACCGGTCAACATCCCGCTCAGCGGCGCTTAATCATTGAAGAGCTCCTTGCCCAGCACCTGTCGATGCTGTCTGTGCGCCACCAGGCACAGCAAGTGAAAGGGTTTGCGCTCGCGCCCAGTCAGTCACTGGGACAGCGTCTTTTAGATAACCTGCCTTTCACTCCCACCGGCGCACAAACCCGAGTGGTGAGCGAGATCAGTGCCGATTTAGCTAAACCATTTCCAATGATGCGCCTCGTGCAAGGGGATGTCGGCGCGGGCAAGACCTTGGTGGCCGTCTTCGCCGCCTTGCAAGCGATTGAGCAAGGCCATCAAGTGGCATTGATGGCACCGACCGAGCTCTTGGCCGAGCAACACGCCACCAACTTTTCCCAGTGGCTTGAGCCATTGGGGATTCAGGTTGGTTGGCTGGCTGGCAAGTTAAAAGGAAAAGCACGCGAAGACACCCTGGCACAAGTTGCCGATGGCAAAACACAAATGGTGGTCGGCACGCATGCGTTGTTTCAAGCCCATGTCGACTTTGACCATTTAGCCTTGGTGATCATTGATGAGCAACACCGCTTTGGTGTTCACCAACGCCTCGCCCTACGAGAGAAAGGCGAGCAACAAGGGGCGCATCCGCATCAATTGATCATGACAGCCACCCCGATCCCGCGTACTCTCGCGATGACTGCGTATGCCGATCTCGATACCTCGATTATCGATGAGCTCCCCCCGGGACGCACGCCAATCCAAACCGTTGCCGTGCCAGATACGCGTCGCGATGACATTATTGCGCGTGTCAGTGCCGCCTGCAGTGAAGGCCGCCAGGCGTATTGGGTATGTACCTTGATTGAAGAATCCGACGCTCTCGAAGCACAAGCTGCTGAAGATACCGCCACCGCACTCAAAGCGGCACTTCCTCATCTTGCCGTCGGCCTTGTCCACGGACGCATGAAAGCGGCGGAAAAACAAGCCGTCATGCAAGCCTTTAAGCAAGGGGAGCTGCATTTGTTGGTCGCAACTACCGTGATTGAAGTGGGCGTCGATGTCCCCAATGCGAGTTTGATGATCATTGAAAACCCCGAGCGGCTCGGGTTGGCACAGCTTCACCAATTACGGGGCCGTGTCGGTCGAGGCTCCGTCGCCAGCCACTGTGTGCTCTTGTATCATGCCCCTTTGTCTAAAACCGCCAGTCAACGCTTGGGCGTCCTGCGCGAGAGCAATGATGGCTTTGTGATCGCACAGCGCGATCTCGATATTCGCGGGCCCGGCGAGCTTCTCGGTACCCGGCAAACCGGCTTGGCCGAGTTTAAAATTGCCGATTTGGTGCGTGACCAAGCGCTGATCCCCGAGGTACAGAAGTTAGCGCACCACCTGCATCAACACTATCCGCAACACGCCGCCGCAATCATCGCACGTTGGCTTGGCCATAAAACCCATTATTCCAACGCATGATCGTCGATATCGCTCTCCCAGTGGGCCATGACCAACGCCATGGCCTCGGATTTGCTATATCCGGCTTGATTGGCCACCTGAATAAAATGCGCCAATGGCGCTTGTACATATTGCAACCGTTGATGAGGCTCAGCAGGACGCGCTTGCTGGCTGACTTTCATCCCAACGCCTCGCACTCGCTCTAACCATCCTTGCTCGGCAAGTTGCTGATAACTGCGCGAGACCGTCATCGGGTTCATCTTTAACTCTTGCGCCGGCACGCGTACCGACGGCAAGCGCTCGCCTGAGCGCAGCGCACCACTGGCGATCTGACGCTGGATTTGCTCAATCAATTGCTGAAATTTCGGGGTAGGATCGTTTTTATCTAAACAAAGTCGCATAGGCCATAGTGTGTGTATTAGTTCTATACGACAGTATGGTCGGCCTATCCGCCTTCGCGAATAGGCCGTGGAGAAAACGTGGCAACGCGCACACTAGCTTTTAGTACGCCCTTGATTGACCGGAAATGTCATCTGGATCCTCAGCCCTCCTTCGGTACGGGAAGACAAGCGAATATCGCCGCGCAGTTGTTCTACAATTCGTTTCACAATGGCGAGTCCCAGTCCGGTTCCCTCGCTACCACGAGCCGAATCACCCCGCGTGAACGGCTGGAAAAGCGACGCTTCTAGGCTCGCATCAATGCCCGGTCCATTGTCCTCAACTTCGACCCATTGGTGGGTATGATCGGCGGTACTGCCACAACGAATGCGTACCCAGCCGTTGCCATAGCGGACCGCGTTAACCACTAGGTTAGTCACGGCCCGCTTAAGCGCCACCGAGTTGGCATACAACTCGCCATACAAAGGCAGCAACTCGGTATCCATCTCGATACCCACCAGCTGTTGGCTATTCGCCACATCACGACAAATGCTCGCTAAATCTACCGGATCAGGGTCTTGCTGCTGCACCGCGCGCAGATAATCCATAAACTGGTTGATGATCTCGTTGCACTCTTCGGTGTCTTTGGTGATGCTATCGGCAAGGTACTCATCGTCCGGCGACATCATTTCGGTCGCCAAGCGAATGCGCGTCAGCGGCGTGCGCAAATCATGGCTCACCCCTGCCATCAGCAAGGCACGATCCTCTTCGAGTTTACGTATGCCTGCAGACATTTTATTAAACGCCACTGTCACCGCTTGAATTTCAGAGGCGCCTTTTGGAGCGACAGGCTCAGGAAACCGGCCTTCAGCCACATCTAACGCAGCACGCTCTAAGGTCACCAGTGGGCGATTTTGCATCTTGATAAACAACCAACCACCTGCAATCACCAGCAACGCAATAATCAGGCTGTATTGGAAAAGGGGCGCAAAGTCATCTTGATGCAGTTCGGAAAGCGGAATACGCATCAAAAAGTCATCGATGGCGTCAAACTTTAACCACAGTACATAGCTGTCTTCACCGCTGACAAGGCGCACTTCGGTCGGCGTTCCCAGCTCTTCGCTCATCCGCGCACTGAGATAATCGATCTGCATCGCGTCTTGGTAGGCGCCTGCGGCGTCACTGTTGGGGGCATGTAAGGTCACCCCAATTTGTTCCAGCAGTTGCCGACGCACGGGCTCACCCAAATGCAGCACTTCCCCGTCTCTCAGCGTCCAATCCTCTTCTAGCATCAAGCGCACTTCAAAGGCCAAGATTTTATTAAACTGCTGCAAGCTGGGGAGCAGGGCATAATTAACGATGGTGAGATAAGAAAAAACTTGGCTGGCAATCAATAGGCCAGCCAAAATCAAAAGCGTGCGGGCAAAGTTGGTGCGCGGCGACATCCGCATCGCTTATACCTCGCCGTCAGGGACAAACACGTAGCCCAGTCCCCACACGGTCTGGATATAGCGTGGCTTGCTCGGATCTTCTTCAATCATGCGCCGCAATCGCGAGATTTGCACGTCAATGGAGCGCTCCATCGCGGAGTACTCACGTCCGCGCGCCATATTCATCAGCTTGTCGCGTGATAACGGCTCGCGCGCATTGGTCACCAAGGCTTTAAGGACTGCAAATTCGCCCGAGGTTAACGTCATCGGGTCGTCATTACGGAACATCTCCCGCGTACCGAGATTGAGGCGAAACTCGCCAAATTCGACCACCTTGGTGTCTGCACTCGGTGCGCCCGGCGCTTCAATGGTTTGGCGGCGCAAGACAGCACGGAGACGCGCCAATAGCTCCCGTGGGTTAAATGGCTTGGGCAAGTAATCGTCCGCGCCCACTTCTAATCCGACAATGCGGTCAATTTCATCACCCTTTGCGGTGAGCATTAAAATCGGTAATTGGTTGTTCGCCTGACGCAAACGGCGGCAGATAGATAAGCCATCTTCACCCGGCAGCATCAGATCCAAGACCATCAGGTGAAAGGCTTCCCGCGCGAGCAAGCGATCCATCTGTTCGGCATTGGCCACACTGCGCACTTGGAAGCCCTGCTCAGTTAGGTAACGCTCCAGTAGCGAACGCAGACGCATATCATCATCCACCACTAGGATTTTATAGTTTTCTTGCATGGTTAACCCTCATACTCAATGCGGTTATCTGCCGACAAATCAAGCAGTCATTGCTGTAATCATACCGGATTTTGCCACATTTGCGCGGATTGACACTGATGGTTCCGCCACGAAACAACGAAGAAATTGTTACCGAGTGTTGCCTCGACAAGCTTGCTCGGTTCTTGTAATTTGCTCGTTGAAATTGCATCACTTATTGAGGCTTCGCGAGGGTTAAGGAGACGCTGCGTGAAAACCAAACTGGTCACCCGTGAAGGGTTTAACGCACTCAAAGCGGAACATGACCACCTGTGGCATGAAAAACGCCCAGAGATCACCAAAATTGTCAGTTGGGCGGCAAGTTTAGGCGACCGCTCAGAGAATGCCGACTACACCTACAACAAGCGCTTGCTGCGACAAATTGACCGCCGCGTCCGTTATCTGCGCAAGCGACTGAATGAACTCACCATTGTCGACTACTCGCCCCAACAAGAAGGGCGGGTCTTTTTTGGCGCTTGGGTAGAAATTGAAAACGAGGCGGGCGATATCAAACGCTTTCGGATTGTTGGCCCTGATGAGATTTACGATCGTAAAGACTACATCTCGATTGATGCGCCCATGGCGCGCGCCCTGCTCAAAAAAGCGGTCGATGATGAGGTGGTGGTCCGAACCCCTGAAGGCGAGAAGCATTGGTTCGTCAATACAATCACTTACCCAACCGAGACCGACTCACGGGAACCTTAACGACCACAAGGGTCAAAGAAACAGATTCAATGGCAGTGCTGCGGTGCTGCCGTGCTTGTTTACAAAAGGATATGCATGCACAGTCAACTGACTCAAACCCTGGCTAAAGAGCTCAATGTCTCACCCAACCAGGTCGCAACCGCCGTTGCGCTGCTCGATGACGGAAATACCGTCCCCTTTATTGCTCGCTATCGAAAAGAAGCCACCCAAGGGCTGGATGACAGCCAACTGCGCACGCTGGAAACACGCTTAGTGTACTTGCGCGAAATGGAGGCTCGGCGTGACACCATCCTAAAATCGATTGATGAGCAAGGTAAACTAACCGATAGCTTGCGTCGCGACATTTTGGCGGCGGACAGCAAGAACCGCTTGGAAGATCTCTATCTGCCCTACAAACCCAAGCGCCGTACCAAAGGACAGATTGCCATTGAAGCAGGCCTAGCGCCCTTGGCCGAGGCCTTATGGCAAGACGCGTCGCACGATCCTGACACGCTCGCCCAATCCTATCTCAATCCCGAGCAAGGCATCGCCGACACCAAGGCAGCACTCGACGGCGCCCGCGCCATCATGATGGAACGCCTCGCTGAAGATGCCGCCTTGCTCGATAAAATTCGTCAATATCTCAACCAATACGCGGTGTTACGCGCAAGTGTTGTCACAGGCCAAGAAGAGGCTGGGGCGAAATTTAAAGACTACTTCGATCATCAAGAGCCGATCGCTAAAGTGCCTTCTCACCGCGCCTTGGCCATGCTACGTGGCCGCAACGAAGGCGTCTTGCAACTGGCCTTAGTCGCTGACCCAGACCAAGAAGCAGACAGTAAAGGCAGTATCTGCGAAACCATGATTGCCGAGCATTACGGCTTATCCTTGGGCAGTGCGCCCGCCGATCGTTGGCGTAAGCAAGTTATCGCGTTCGCGTGGCGAGTCAAAATACTTATGCACCTTGAGACTGAGCTTATGGCCAGTTTGAAAGAGCGGGCCGAAAGCGACGCCATTGATGTCTTTGCCGCCAACCTGAAAGACGTTCTGATGGCCGCTCCCGCGGGCCCACGCTGTACGCTCGGTATTGACCCAGGTTTGCGTACCGGCTGTAAGGTGGCCGTGGTCGACGGTACAGGGAAATTGCTCGATACCGCCACCATTTATCCTACCGCTCCGCGTCACGACGTAGATGGGGCGAGCAAAACGGTGCTCAATTTAATTAAACGTCATCAGGTCAACCTCATCGCGATCGGCAACGGCACCGCCTCCCGCGAGACCGAAGCGTTTGCCAAAACCATGCTGAGTCAGGCCGGCTTAGCCATTCAGACCGTCATGGTCAGTGAGGCGGGTGCCTCGGTGTATTCGGCATCGGAATTAGCTGCGAATGAATTTCCCGACCTTGATGTCTCGCTGCGTGGTGCCGTTTCTATCGCCCGCCGCCTGCAAGACCCACTGGCCGAACTGGTTAAAATTGACCCGAAATCGATTGGTGTAGGCCAATATCAGCACGATGTCTCTCAAAGTCAGCTTGCCAAAAAACTCGATGCTGTGGTCGAAGACTGTGTGAACGCGGTCGGGGTGGATCTGAACAGTGCATCGGCGCCACTCCTGACTCGTGTCGCTGGCTTAAGCCAAACCATGGCGCAAAATATTGTCGCTTTTCGTGATGAAAATGGCCGCTTTGGCGATCGTAAAACCCTGCTGAAAGTGCCGCGTCTTGGCCCTAAAGCATTCGAACAATGCGCGGGCTTTTTACGGGTAATGGATGGTGCCAACCCGCTGGATCGCTCTGGCGTTCACCCAGAAACCTATTCTTTGGTCAAACGCATTGCGGAGAAAACTGGCAAAGCCGTCGAGGCGCTGGTCGGTAACAGCCGTTTCTTGCAAGGCCTGAACGCGAAAGAGTTTGCGGATGACAGCTTTGGGGCAATCACGGTCACCGACGTGCTTAACGAGCTGGCAAAACCCGGCCGCGACCCGCGTCCTGAGTTTAAGACCGCCACCTTTGCGGAAGGCATCAATCAAGTCAGCGACCTGAAGCCCGGTATGCAACTGGAAGGTGTAGTGACCAACGTGACGCACTTTGGCGCCTTTGTCGATGTTGGGGTTCACCAAGACGGTTTGGTGCACATCTCCGCCCTATCGAATCGCTTTGTCAGTGACCCTCGCGAGGTGGTCAAAGCCGGAGATGTGGTTAAAGTCAAAGTGATGGAGGTGGATGTACCACGCAAACGGATTGGCTTATCCATGCGTTTGGACGATACCCCTTCAGGCGACAGTGCACACCAAGGACAAGGCGATAACCACAAAGCGGGACAGCACCGCCCTTCACGCAAGGCGCCTCGTCAACCCGCCAAACCTATCGGCGGGAGCATGGCAGATGCCTTTGCCCGCGCCAAGCGCTCTTAATGACGCAAAAAAGCCCCGTTCGTCTTGGCGGGGCTTTAACGTCAATCGGCTCAACGGACCGAGCTTAAATCACAATTAATACTTCTGATGGCATATTCGCCACGGTCGCTTGCTGGTAGCGCATCGCGACCACCGCACGGGTGCGTTCAAATCTTTGCAGCTGCTCAATTTTCTCCAACACCTCTTCAGGCATTTTGAGCCCCAACGGATAGCCGTTTTCTGGTCGCGCCTCGTCTCCGGGCTCGCTACGTGTGATGGCATCAATGCGGTTAGCAACATTGGCGCCGTTGTAGTCTGCGTCTTTAAATGACTCAGGGGTATAGTCGAAAGAATAATTGGGGTGCTGCGACGGATCCCACGACGGATTACGCAGTTGCTTGTCTTGCTCCGTCGCTGGTTTTTCATGATCCAGCGCGGGCGGCTGTTTGGTCGGAACAATTTTTTCGCGCACGCGATTTTCCCGCGCAACTTGCTCAGTTGGCGGGTTCACCGATGGCGCGACAGTTGGGATACTGACGCTTGCTGGCGATATATTCATCTGATGCTACCTCCCAACATCAGCTGAAGGCCTCATTGTCAGTCCGGCCTCGTCTCCTTATAGTTTAGACGACAACCGCGAGTATTGTGCCTATTGTTCCCAGCGCAGACAAAAATTGTCCTGCGTTATAGGCGGTATCATCGTTTTCCTTCACTTTGTCCGGATGGTCCATGCCCAACGCGCCATAAGTAAAGGATTCAACCGATGATTTCTCTTTAGACTTTTCAACGCCTTCAGCGTTTTTGGCTGCTTTCGCATCCTTGACGTCTTTCACCGCTGGGGTGGCCGCTGTCTCAGCGGGCTTTGTATCTTTGACCTCTTTGACCGCATTTGGTTGCGTTTGCGGCGGTGATTTTGGCTTCATCGACTGAGGATGATAGGCCTGAGACTGCCCAACGTTGCCTACGTTCATTATGGTCTCTCCTCATACCAGAGCAAGTGACATAGTTAACTTATCGGCAGAGGAATGACAAGATTTAGTCAATTCTGCCAAAAATCGTTCAGCGCGCGCAGTCAGGGCGGCAATTGGTTGCCAGAAAGGCAGTGAGCCTGTCTATCACACCGTCAGGCTCAGTGACAAAAGGGGCATGGGCACTGTGTGCAAAGACCTCACTCGGTGAATGAGGTACCCAAGCGTCCATCTGTCCCGCCACGGCGACAGGTACCAACCCGTCGAGGCGACCGTACAACCGCAGCCAAGGTAAGCGAATTGACTGGCATGCTTGACGTAAATCCGCCGAAGCCAGTATTTGCAAACCATCGGCCAGAGCCTGAGGATCCGGTGCAGGTCGTGAAAACACTGCCTGCTTGAGCGCTTTAATGTCTTTCTTCGCAGTGGGCGACCCCATGGCCTGCAGCGCCATAAATCGCTCCACGGTCAAAGAAAAATCCTGCTCAAGCTGTGAGGCAAATGCATTCAGCACCGCGGGTTTAATGCCTCGCCATCCCGGTTCCGCGACAAACTTGGGTGAGCTTGCGACCGTCACGAGCCCCGTCAAACGATGGGGCGCGAGCAGGGCCGCTTGCGTGGCCACCAATCCGCCCAGTGACCAGCCCAACCAAGTTGCTTGCGCTGGTGATTCTTTAAGCAACACTTGTGCCAGTTGTTCTAAATCAAGCCCCGGCTGTGCGGGGCTCAACCCAAATCCGGGCAAGTCAACACAATGAACCCGGTAGTTTGCAGTGAGATACGGCAAGATAAGCGACCAAACAGCACTGTTCATTCCCCAGCCATGAATGAGAACCAGATCGGGGCCTTGTCCGTAAGATTGCCAATCACATAACGCCATGCTTTACACTGCCTTTGTACTCTTTTTCATCAGGATGGCTATGATACCAGCAATTCATCCCCCTCGCCTTGCTGGCGTTTGGCAAAGCATTAGGGGCAAATCTTTGCCCCATCAGTGCCCCGTGTGTCGCTTATCCCTCCCTGCCGATCACACCTTGTGCTGCGATGCGTGCTGGGATAAACATCATCAGGCCTACGGGTGTCAATGTTGTGGCTTGCCGGTGCTCACCCCTCAAACACATTGTGGTCAGTGTCTCAGCCATCCACCTGCGTGGCATACGCTTACCGCGATCAGTGCCTACCTCGACCCGCTCCCTGATTTGGTTCACCGCTTTAAATATCAAGGAGACTTCGAGCTGGCCCTTCCGTTCGCCACGCTGCTCAGCGAGAAAATCGACACGCCTGCCCCAGTCTTACTGCCTGTTCCCTTACACTGGCGGCGACGAATACAACGCGGCTTTAACCAAAGCGCCCATCTGGCATGGGCGCTACAACAGCGGCTTGGCAGCCGAGTCGTCACTCACTATCTAAGACGTACTCGCCATACCTCGCCTCAGCAAGGGCTGGATAGATCTGCGCGACTGAAGAACCTGCGCGGGGCATTTCGCTTACACGGTGCACTGCCGGCAGAGCATGTTGCGCTTGTCGACGACGTGGTGACAACCGGAGAAACGGTCAGTCAACTTTGCCGTTTGTTGCGCCGAGCGGGTGCGAAACGGGTCGATATTTATTGTATTGCGCGAACCAAGCTCCCTTGAGATAAACCGCAGTGACCATAAATTAGCCACATTGAACAAGGGGTGATAGCAAGTAAAAACCGGAGTACACTGTACAAAACACACTGGATTAGTCAGGTATTTGTCGTGTCAGAAGTCAAAATTTCAGAAAATGCACAAAGCCACTTTGTGAAGTTGCTTGAGCAACAGCCCGAGGGCACCAATATTCGCGTGTTTGTGGTTAACCCAGGCACGCCAAACGCCGAGTGCGGTGTTTCTTATTGTCCACCCGAAGCAGTAGAAAGCAGCGATACCGAACTCAAATTCAACGGCTTCTCTGCTTTCATTGATGAGCTAAGCCTACCGTTTTTAGACGACGCGGAAATCGACTTTGTCACCGATAAAATGGGCTCACAGCTGACGCTGAAAGCACCGAATGCGAAAATGCGGAAAGTGGCCTCCGATGCGCCTTTGATGGAGCGTGTTGATTACGTGATTCAAAGCCAAGTCAACCCACAGCTTGCCAGCCATGGCGGCCATGTTAACTTGATTGAAATCACCGATGACGCCGTGGCGATTTTGCAATTCGGTGGCGGTTGTAATGGCTGCTCAATGGTAGACGTAACCTTAAAAGAAGGGATCGAAAAGCAGTTGCTGGCCGAGTTCAGCGGTGAGCTAAAGGGTGTGCGCGATGTGACCGAGCACGCGCGTGGCGATCATTCTTACTACTAATACGTTGCATCCCTCTATCGCAAAAACAGGCCAACTGGCCTGTTTTTTTGTTGATAGGTCTCAGTGCGTGACGTCAAAAAAGCTATCTCGTCGCCAGTGGTAAACAAAGCACACCGCAAGACTGAGCCCTCGTAGCGCCATAAAAGTGAGCATCGCTAACCACAGGGCGTGATTGCCCCAATCTTGCGCTAGCCACCATGCAGCAAAAAAGCCCGCGGTGGCGACAAACATTCCATTGCGCATGTCTTTACCCCGCGTCGCACCAATAAAGATACCATCGAGCAAAAAGCACCACATCGACACTAAAGGCATGGCCACTAGCCAAGGTAAATAACGCGCCGCTTGGTCACGCACCGCCTCGATGTCGGAAATCAGCGCAATGATGTGACGGCCTGCCACACCAAATGCCAGCGTGATAGCCAGGCAAATCACCAACGACCAAAACGTGCTACCTATCAATGACACCAACAACGCAGACTTGCTCTGCGCGCCAATCGCTCTACCCACCATTGCTTCTATCGCATAGGCAAAGCCGTCCATTGCAAAAGAAATCAACATCAGAAAACTCATCAGCACCGCATTAGCGGCCACAATGTCATCACCGAGTGTCGCCCCTTGGAAGGTCATAAAGGTAAACGCCAACTGCAAGCTAAGGCTGCGTAAAAAGATGTCTCGATTAAGCTTAAGCAAGCGGCTCATCCCAGTTAGCCCGCGCTCAAACACCGACCGAACGGTCGGTAACTGACGCAATTGCCATATACCTTTGACAAAATAGAGCCCCAACATGAGGCCGATATAATCGGCAGCCACACTCGCTGCAGCAGCTCCTTCGACTTTCATATCGAGGCCCACCACAAACAGCAAATCAAGGACAATATTGGCACTGTTAACCACAATCAGCAGCCACATCGGCTGGCGCGCATTTTGCGCCCCCAGTAGCCAACCCATGATCACCAAGTTCATCAAGGTCGCCGGCGCACTAAAGATCCGAATGGAGAAGTACTGGCTCGCGTAATGTTTCACCTCGGCGCTGGCATCACTAAAGTGCATCACCCCCTCTAAAATAGGCACATGCAGTGCGATCAACAGTACAGCCAGCAAGCCCGCTAAGGTCGCGCCACGCACAAAGGTGGCCGCCAGCTCACGGTTATCACTCGCGCCATAGGCTTGCGCGGTAAACCCGGTGGTCGCCATACGCAAAAAGCCCAACAGCCAAAAGGTCACATTTATCATGGTGCTGCCAACCGCCACACCACCTAAATACCATGCATGGTCTAAGTGGCCGATCACCGCGGCATCCACTAACCCTAACAGGGGGACGGTGATATTGGAGATCACCATAGGTAAAGCCAGCGATAAGACCCGCCAATGAAGCTCACGCTGAGTGAGAGACTGCCACATACTTCCTCGTTCTCAATATTGGACGCCACGCTATGCGTCAGGATGATGTATCATTTTTGATAAAGAACACGATTGCAGCGATAACCGGCAAGGTCAGCGGGTGGCCCTTATCGATGCAGCAGTGTACCATTGCGACAATCTAATCGACGAGCGGCCATTGCACTGCATCAGTTGCATTGCGCCAACTAGGCTCATCACCTCTGTAAATAAGGAAAGGTTATGCGTGTATTTTTTGCCTGTGTGTTGGCGGTATTGCTAGCGGGTTGCTCGAAAGTGACCAAGCAAAACTACGATCAGCTCGAAGTGGGCATGAGCTATGACGCGGTTGTGAGCCACATTGGCGAGCCTAGCCAATGCGACGACACCATGGGCTTAACCCACTGTGTGTGGGGCGGCGATGGTAAGCATATCAAAGTGTCTTTTGTCGCCGACAAAGCCACCGTGCTGTCGGCGCAAGGGCTAAAGTAGCCCCTTAATAGCGCAACGCGTGGTCGGCAAGGAGCACCACAAAGGTCGCGAAGATATGCCATATCGAGAACTTAAAGGTCTGCCACGCGATGCCTTTTTGCGACTGGGTTTTCAGTCGCCAAGCGTAACCGACAAAGACCAGATTTAACGTGGTCGCCCCCACTAGATACAACCAACCACTCATCCCGGTCAGCCAAGGTAAAATGCCCACGATGACCAGCAGTAGGGTGTAAAGCAAGACCATAGTTTGGGTAAACCCGACCCCATGAGTGACAGGCAACATCGGCACATCGGCTTTGGCATAATCATGGCGGCGATGTATCGCTAACGCCCAAAAGTGAGGCGGCGTCCAAGTAAAAATGATCATCACCAGCAGCAGCGCGTGGGCGTGAAGCTCTCCGGTCACCGCGGTCCAGCCTAGCAAAGGCGGCATTGCACCCGCCAACCCGCCAATCACGATATTTTGCGGGGTCGCGGGTTTAAGCCACTGGGTATACACCAACGCATACCCGACTAGACTGGCAAACGTTAGCCAAGCAGTGAGCGGGTTCAGCCACCAACAGGCAATGAATCCCATCACCATCAGTATCACCGCAAAGGCCAACGCGGCGCCTTGACTCACTCGTCCCTCGGCCACGGGGCGATGGCGGGTGCGCTGCATTTTCGTGTCAATTTTCCAGTCGATAACGTGATTAAACACCGCCGCTGCGCTGGCTTGCGCACCAATGCCAAACAATCCCACCAGCACCGCCGACCAAGGTGGCCAGCCGGGAGTGGCTAAGCACATGCCCACCAACGCGGTGAGAAGCAACATAGCAACCACACGCGGTTTGGTTAGCTCGTAATAATCACGCCAATTGGCGCCAACCCGTGTCGAAACACTAGCGGTTCGTTGAAACTGTGCCATCACGAGCTCCTTGAGATAGTGGCGAGGAAAGAGATAAACGACGAGTGATCAGCAACGTAACCAACAGTGATAATCCCCCTAAGTTGTGTGCCACCGCCACACTCAGCGGCAGTAGCGCGACCACATTGGTCACCCCTAACGTAATTTGCATCGCCAGCACACCACTCACTGCCATTGCCAGCGCGCGCGCCCCAGCACGCCACAGCATCCATGCCCAAGCGAGCACTAATACGGTGACCACCATGGCGCCCAGACGGTGGGTAGCATGGATGGTCACCCGCTCGGCATGGTTCAGCACGCCAAATTGATAGGTTTCGCTAAGAGGACTGACGGGATGAAAGGCGGAAGGGGTGAAAAGCTGCCACCAAGGGCTTTCGCAGATAGGTAGCTGAGTGCAGACGGTGGCGGCATAGTTGGCAGAGGTCCAGCCGCCGAGGCCGATTTGTACAATCACCGCGACCAAAGCCAACGTGCCCACGCGGCGCGCGGATGACGACATCGAAAACACAGGCAATCGGAGCGCGCCTGTCGCCACCGCCAGCCAAACTAGCAAGCATACCGTGGTGAAACCACCGAGTAAGTGCGCCATCACCACCACCGGCATCAAACTTAAAGTCACGGTCCACATCCCTAGGGCGGCTTGCGCGATGACCACTACACTGAGCAAGGTGGTCAGTGGTCGTAAAGCCTGATAGTCAGGACGTCGCCAGCTGATCCACGCCAACGCAAAAATCGCCAGCCCTAAAGTGCCCGCCACGTAGCGGTGCAACATTTCATTCCATGCTTTATGGATATCAAGCGGCGCATCAGGAAAACGCGACATGGCGACCGATTGCGCGCTTTCACTGGCCGGTACTGCCAAATGGCCATAGCATCCGGGCCAGTCTGGGCAGCCTAGCCCCGCTTCAGTAAGGCGGGTAAACGCGCCAAGCCCAACCACCAGCACGGCCAGTATCAGTGTCGATAAGACGGCGAGTTGGTAGCGACGCGTTGCCATAATCAGCCTACCCTCGACAATTTAAGAAGCCGTTTGAGATCACGCAATAAGCCTTTGCCTTGCGCTACCCACTTCGTTTTATCGTCACTGACAGGATAGGCCAGCACCACATTGTTCATCGGATCGCTAAGATAAATGGTATTTTTATCAAATGCTTGCTGCTGCCATGCCTGCGCCTGTTCCGTCGTCAGGGTTTGCCATGTCAGTACCTCCGGTGCGTTAGGGGTGGTACTTGTCAGTGCCACGCTAGTGACCCGATCGCGCTCTTTGCCGACCGCAATCGGAATTTGTGTTAACTGAAACAGGGCTTGCTCGCATACAGCGTCACATTGCTCTGGCACCCGATAAATCAACCGCCACTGGCCTTGCTCAGGCAACCAATTCAAGGTCGCCGGCTCAGCGAGAAACTGTCCGTAATTGGTGACCCCTTTTTCATACCAGCTTTGCTCTAGCACCAATTTCGCCACCACCACAGGCAGGACAAAAATACCAATCAATGCTAGGAGCGTCATGCGTCCTTTCACACCGCTTCCCTCTGTTTTGTTTTGTACCACCAGATGCCCGCGCCAATACTGACTGCGAGCGCCATAAGTGCCCATTGCAAGGCATAGCCATAATGTTTTACCGGTGGCATTACCACCGGCTGCCACACCGGCGTAATCCCCGCTTGCGCCAAGGCATCCCGACTCGGCGTGGTCACATCCATCAATGTTTCTGTCCGTATCAACCACTGCGTATTCAGCGTTGTCAGTTGGGCGTTAAGTGCTTTTAAATCAATGCGCTGAACTCGAGCGGGCCAGGCGTGCGATGCCGTTTCTTCCTTGAGTACCACCCGCTCAGAGGGTGTATCGACAAAGCCAGACAGCTGGTAGCGCGATGCCAACACGGGCACGGCCGGCAAACGGCGCAATGCTGGCGCAGCCACCCAGCCCAATTCCACCAGCCACCATTGCGATGGCTGTTGGCTCGGCACAAAAGGAAGAAAAAGGCGATAGCCAACCTGACCTTGGTGGGTCTGATTATCCAGCCACACGGCAAATTCAGGGCGAAACTGGCCGTCGAGCGCCAACCGTTGGCCTTTTCGCACCATGCCTGAAAGTGAGTTGGGGGCTTGATTGGCATCAAACTGTGCCAAGTGTTGGGCTTTTTGCACGCCACGCGTCCATTGCCAATGACTTAACTTGACGAGTAGCGCGACCACAACCACAGTCAATATCAGAAACCCCATTCGCCGTCCTTGTTTCATGATTACCTATTGCGCTAAGGAGCGCTTATGCTGGTCAAAGCTATTCTGATTTGTTTGCTGATCTTTATTTTGTTTAACTTATTTCGTGCCATTCCTGTCTTGCTCAATGGCGATCGCTCCGTGCCTTTATCTCGCTTTTTGGGCCGTCGCGTTTTATTTTCCGTCTGTATCTTCGTACTGCTTTTATTGGCGCTCTCAATGGGCTGGATTACCCCCAACCCACGCCCCTATTGAGCTATAAGATGTATACAAAAACGAACAAGCATAACCACACCACATCAACAAAGTGCCAATACCAAGCACTGGCTTGAAAACCAAAGTGTTGTGTCGGTGTGAAGTGGCCGCGTAATACACGTAACCAAATCACAAACAACATGATGGTGCCTAATGTAACGTGTAGGCCATGAAAGCCAGTTAATAAATAAAAGGTGTTGCCATAGACCCCAGAGTCGAGACGTAGATCCATTTCTTGATAGGCATGGATGTATTCTTCGCCCTGAAAAAACATAAACAATGCGCCTAATAACACCGTGGCCAATAGGAAGCTTTTAATTCGCCCCCGTTGGTTTTTCTCCATCGCGGTATGGGCAATCTGGAGCGTCACCGAGGAGGTCAGAAGGATAAAGGTGTTTAACAGCGGTAACCCCATCGCGGGCATCGCGGTGGTTTCAATCCCGCCCGGGGTTAAAGTGAGTGGCCACTGAGCGACGAAATCTGGCCACAATACCGCGGCCGTCATCGCATTGTTACTCGCGCCCCCCAGCCACGGAACGGCGATAAAGCGGGCATAAAAGAGCGCACCAAAAAAAGCGCCAAAAAACATTACTTCAGAGAAAATAAACCAACTCATTCCTTGGCGAAAAGAGCTGTCCATTTGGGCCGAGTACAGCCCTTGCATGGATTCGCGGATCACGTCGCGAAACCAACCGGTGAGCATAACCAAAATAAGTACGGTACCGGCCAGTAACAGCCAAGGGCCATTGCCACCAAATAAACCGCCCACCGTGGCACCCGCACCAGCGGCAATCAAAAACAGCGCTACCGCACCAACAATCGGCCAAATACTCGCCGCAGGGACATAATAACGTTCAGGCGTCGCCATGATCGCCTCCTTATTCCTTGGCGCTGGCGGTCACATCAAACAAGGTGTAGGCCAGCGTTAAGTGGTTAATGTCATCCGGCAACTCGGGGTCCACGTAGAAGATAAGCGGCAAGGAGGCATCCTCACCACGCGGTAAAGGCTGACGGTTAAAACAAAAGCATTCAATTTTGTTCAAGTATTGGGCGGCTATCCCGGGTGAGACCGAAGGCACCGCTTGGCCAATGGTGTCATAGCGCGCATTGTTGGTGGCTAGGTAGTTGATGGTATGGGTTTCACCAGGGTGCACTTGCATCTGATTAACTTGGGGCTCGAACGTCCAGCGCATCCCCGGGTTAATGTAGGCAATAAATTCAATGGTCACCAAGCGATCTTGGTCAATGCCCGCACTGGATGCGGCAGCCTCATTGTCGGTTTTGCCATTGATCCCAGTAACATCACAGAACACGTCATACAAAGGCACTAAGGCAAACGCAAAGCCAAACATCGCCACGGCGAGCAGCAGTAAGCGGCGCACCGAGCGCGCAGACTCAGTGGCCATGGCGCGTCTCCTCTAGATCCGGTGGTGTCTCAAAGGTGTGATACGGTGCTGGTGAAGGCACTGTCCACTCCAGCCCTTCGGCACCCTCCCACGGCTTCGCCGCAGTAGGTTCACCGCCGCGCGCGCATTTGATCACCACCGCGAGGAAAATAAGTTGTGATAAGCCAAAGGCAAAGCCACCAATGCTGACAATGGCGTTCACGTCCGCAAATTGCAGCGCATAATCGGGGATCCGGCGTGGCATCCCCGCCAGTCCCAGAAAGTGCATGGGGAAGAAAAGCACATTGACCGAAATCACCGAGCACCAAAAGTGCCACTTGGCTAAGGTTTCATTAAACATATGGCCAGTCCACTTGGGGAGCCAGTAGTAAGCCGCGGCCATAATCGAGAACACCGCCCCCGAAACCAGCACATAGTGGAAATGCGCCACCACAAAATAGGTATCGTGATACTGAAAATCGACCGGCGTGATCGCCAGCATCAAGCCCGAAAACCCGCCGATGGTGAACAACACAATAAAGGCAATTGCAAACAACATGGGTACTTCAAAGGTCAAGGATCCCCGCCACATGGTGGCGACCCAGTTAAAGACTTTCACCCCAGTCGGCACCGAGATCAGCATGGTGCAGAACATGAAAAACAATTCGGCAAACACAGGCATCCCAGTGGTGAACATATGGTGCGCCCATACCAAAAAGCTTAACCCCGCGATCGAGGCGGTGGCATACACCATCGAGCTATAGCCAAACAGGCGCTTACGTGAAAACGCTGGGACAATGGCCGAGATAATGCCAAAGCTGGGCAAAATCATGATGTAGACCTCGGGGTGACCAAAGAACCAGAAAATATGCTGGAACATCACAGGATCGCCGCCCCCCGCGGCATCAAAAAAGCTGGTACCAAAGTACTTATCTGTCAGCACCATGGTGGCTGCCCCTGCCAATACCGGCATTACCGCAATCAGCAAAAAAGCCGTGATCAGCCACGTCCAAACAAACAGCGGCATTTTCATGTAGGTCATGCCCGGCGCACGCATATTGGTGATGGTGACAATCACATTGATGGCCCCCATGATTGAGCTGATCCCCATGATATGCAGGGCGAAGACAAACAGGCCGGTACTGTCTGGGCTATAAGTGGTCGACAGCGGTGCGTAAAACGTCCAGCCAAAGTTAGGGCCGCCGCCTTCCATAAACAAGGAACCAATAAGCAGTAAGAACGCGAACGGCAGGATCCAAAAGCTCCAGTTATTCATTCGTGGCAGCGCCATGTCCGGCGCCCCTATCATCATCGGCACCATCCAGTTAGCCAAACCGGTAAACGCGGGCATCACCGCGCCAAACACCATGATCAGGCCGTGTACTGTTGTCATTTGGTTGAAAAAGTTAGGCTCAACCAGTTGCAGGCCGGGCTGGAAAAGCTCAGCACGAATAACCATCGCCATCGCCCCACCCAGTAAAAACATGGTGAAGCTAAAAATCAGATACATGGAGCCAATATCTTTGTGGTTGGTGGTCAACACCCAACGCATAATCCCACGCGGTTTGTGGTGATGATCGTCATGCAAGGTATCTGGGGTAGTATCTGTCATCACGCGCTCCTAAAGATCTTCACCTGACTTCACCGCGTTGATTTGCGCAGCTTGTACGGTATCACCGGTGTCATTGCCCCACGCATTGCGCTCATAGGTCACCACCGCCGCCAATTCTTTGAGCGACAATTGCGGACCAAACGCTTGCATGGCGGTACCTGCTTTGCCGTTGACGACAATATCAATATGATCGACCAACCTATCCGGTTGAATGGCAATCTCAGCGCCGGCCAACGCGGGGAACACGCCTGGCATCCCTTGTCCTTCGCTTTGGTGACACATGCCACAGCGGCTGTCATACACTTGCTTGCCAAGCGCCATCAGCTCATCCATCGGCATTTCCATGTCCAGCAAGCGTTGCTCCTCTTCGCGCGCTTTTTGCTGTGCTAGCGCCGTTTTGTGCACCCAAGCATCAAATTCCTCTTGCGGCTTGGCGATCACCACAATCGGCATAAAGCCGTGGTCTTTACCGCACAGCTCTGCACATTGGCCGCGATAAATGCCGGGCTTATCAATTTTGGTCCATGCCTCATTAATAAAACCGGGGTTAGCGTCTTTCTTCACCGCAAAGGCGGGCACCCACCACGAATGAATCACATCTTGTGAGGTGATTAAAAAGCGCACCTTGCGCCCGACTGGCAACACCAGAGGCTGATCGACCTCGAGTAAATAGGTGTCACGCTTTTGTCTTTCATTGCGGATTTGTTCGGGGCTTGAGGCAAGCAGAGAAAAGAAGGCAACGTCATGGTCAAAATAGCGGTAATGCCACTTCCATTGTGATCCCGTTACCTGCACTGTGAGGTCCGGCTCGGTAGTGTCTTCCATATCGAGTAACACCTGGGTGGCCGGAATCGCCATGCCCACCAAAATCAAAAACGGCACGAGCGTCCACGCAATTTCTACCTTGGTACTTTCATGAAATGAGGCAGGTTTTGCGCCTTTGGATTTACGGTGACGGATGATGGCCCAAAACATCACCCCAAACACCAATACGCCAATCGCAACGCAGATATAAAAGATGGTCATGTGCAGGTCATACACCTGCTGACTGATGGCCGTCACCCCTTGGGTGAGGTTCCAGCCTTCTCGTTCTGCAGCATGCACACCCACTGCAGGAAGGAGCATTGTCCCTATCAAAAGTAGTAATCGGCGCCTCAACACGGCTTCCTCCTGCCTCACTCATGATTGACGCTGGCGAGAATACGCACAGATACAATCACTAACGATAGTTAACGTTTTATTTACAATTAAGTTAGGCAAGGATGGCGAAAAGGACAAAAAATCGAGGCGAAAAAGATCATAAAGCCAGACACGTGCCCACCTTGTGTGAGCACGACGGCAGAAAAGCGATAGCGCGAAAGAAAAGTTATAACTCGAGATGAAGGACAACAGGCGTGAAGCGCAGACGATAGCGTGGCATGGCCGCTAATGCACGTTGCCATAACCGCCAACGGGGACAGGGTTTATCGAGCGGTGATTTTTCTTCTACGCGGCACGCCCACGGCAAAGCATTAACGATCGCCATTCTCGGGTCGGCAAAACCATGTTGGTACTGTTCGCAGCCTAACTTTTGTCCCATGCGAGTATGACATTTGTCCCCCGCCAGCACTAAACATGCCTCCATTTGCGGAAAATGGCGGCTGATATGATGGCAAAAGGCTGAAATTTCGCGGTTACTGCACTCCAGTAAGGCTTGGTCACAAATTAGCATGGTTGGGTGACCGGCAGGTACCGCTAATTGATCTAGCCAATCAAGCTGCTTGACCGAGCCTTGCACCATCCGAAACCGTTCACTGGTATGAAAGAGTCGCTCACGCCAAAGTAAGGTTTCGTCGACGTCTACTTCCAACCAACGACAACGGCCATTGTCGAGACGGTAAAAACGGGTATCGAGTCCGCCCCCCACGTTAATAATCCACGCGGTGGGATGCTGGGCTAAGAATTGTTTTACAATCGCGTCACATTGACTGGTAAGCGTGGCATAAAGCAGCTGGGTTTGATCCAGGTTGTGCCAATCACATTCGGGCTGGAGAACACACCCCTGACAGGCTGCAGCCGCCACCGGATCGTAAATCACCCCATCATCGGTAAGGCTCTCACGGCTGCGCAGCCACATCGGCTTGAATAGCTTGCTAGGAACAGAATGCTGTTGAGTACGCACGGACACCTCCACATACGATAATCATAGATGATAATAATTATCGTTTGCTTGAGCAATAATGCAAAGGTGTTTTTTTAACCGCGGTCAAATCACGGGCGAGCGACGCCCGTGCCAGAAACCTATTACATCCAATCGGCGTTACGGATCACACCCACAGCCACGCCTTCAATGGTCAGTGATTGTGCGGTTAAATCCACCGAGATCGGCATAAATTCGTCATTTTCAGCGTGCAATACCACTTGCGCGCCTTTTTTCTCAAGACGCTTCACGGTCACATCGTCATCAACGCGAGCGACAACGACTTGGCCATTGTGCACATCTTGGGTCTTGTGCACCGCCAGTAAATCGCCATCTAGGATGCCAATGTCTTTCATGCTCATGCCGTTGACGCGTAATAAAAAGTCTGCGCGCGGTTTAAACAAGGCAGGGTCAACTTGGTAATGGCTTTCGACATGCTCTTGCGCCAATATCGGTTCACCAGCCGCCACGCGACCAATCAGCGGCAAACCTTGATCTTCTGGGGCGACCACTTCTTCTTCGCAAATCAGACGAATACCTCGTGACGCGCCGGGAATAATTTCCAGCACCCCTTTACGGGCTAAGGCTTTTAGATGCTCTTCCGCCGCGTTCGCGGAACGAAAACCCAACTGACGAGCTATCTCGGCACGGGTCGGCGGCATCCCTGTCTCTTCGATATGGGCTTTGATTAAATCAAAAACCTGCTGTTGTCTCGCGGTTAACGGCTTCATGCTCTTACCTGTCTTTTTATACAGTTAACTGTGAGTATATCCAGTAATTAAATGCTTGAAAAGGCCTAATTCACGCAGCGAGAAGCGGATCTCATTGTGGCTTGAAACGGTGGGTTAGCGTAATTTCCCGACCTTTCGTTGCGAGTTCGCCGTACTTTTCTGCTATCCTTGGCGCGCATTTTGATTTTGAGGCGCTAACCGTTATGGCTCTCTGGCAAAAACTCTATTATAAGCTATTGAATTTGCCGCTCTCTGCATGGGTAAAAACCCACTGTATTCCATCCGAACCTATTGAGCAGCTCAACCTATCGTTAACACGGCCCATCGTCTATGTGCTGCCGTTTCACTCCCACACGGATTTACTGACCCTTAGGCGAACCTGTTTGCGTCAAGGGCTGCCTGATCCGTTAAAGCCCCTCACCATTGGGGATACCACCTTGCCGCGCTACGTGTTTATTAGCCACGGCCGCAAGGTATTTAGTGGTCAGCAAGATTTACCGGCCCGCTCGTTGGCGCACTTTAAAGATTTACTTAACCTTCATCGCCAAGACAGTGAGCTAGATATTCAGCTCGTCCCCGCCTCGGTGCTGTGGCAACGGGATCCGGGTAACGAAACGCAGCGTGATCAAGCGATTTTGCGCGCAATGAATGGCCCTGAGAAACTGTGGACCATTCTGACCCGTGGCCGTGATGGTATGGTGCGCATCAGCCAAGCAGTATCGCTACGCTATATGGCCGACAAGCACGGCACCGACCAAGCGATTGCGCACAAACTCGCGCGAGTGGCGATGATCCACTTCTCGCGTCAAAAACTCGCTGCCTCGGGACCTCGGCTCCCGAATCGCGCCTTGCTCTTTAAGCGTCTGCTGGCCTCGAAAGCGATCGACAAAGTGGTTCACGATGAAGCGCAAAGCCGCAATGTCTCGGTTGAGAAAGTGCGCAAAGAAGCGGTCGATATGATGGAAGAGATCGCCGCCAACTTCTCCTATCGCTTAATTCGCTATAGTGATCGCTTGCTGACTTGGTTGTGGAACAAGCTGTATCAAGGCATCAACGTCAACAACGCCGAGCGCGTGCGTCAGTTGGCGCAAGACGGCCATGAAATAGTCTATGTGCCCTGCCACCGCTCACACATGGACTACTTGTTGCTGTCGTATGTGCTGTACAAAGAAGGACTGGTACCGCCGCATATTGCCGCCGGCGTCAACCTCAACTTCTTCCCGGCTGGACCCTTATTCCGCCGTGGCGGCGCCTTCTTTATTCGCCGCAGCTTTAAAGGCAACCGCCTGTATTCCACCGTTTTCCGTGAATACTTGGCAGAGCTATTTGCTCGCGGCTATTCGGTCGAGTACTTCTCCGAGGGCGGCCGCTCACGCACAGGTCGCTTGCTACCGGCGAAAACGGGGATGCTTGCCATGACCTTGCAGGCCATGCTGCGTGGTCAACAACGCCCAATCACCTTGGTGCCCGTCTATATTGGCTACGAGCACGTGATGGAGGTCAGCACCTACGCCAAAGAGCTGCAAGGCCAACGCAAAGAAAAAGAGAGCTTTGGTCAAGTGGTAGGCATTGTGCGTAAGCTGCGTAACTACGGACTGGGTTACGTCAACTTTGGCGAGCCTATTCCACTGAACCAACACCTGAACGACAAGGTGCCGGACTGGCATGATTACATCAATCCGATTGAGCCGCAGAAACCCGCTTGGATGAATCCAGTGGTCAATGACTTGGCTGAAAAAGTAATGACTCGGATTAACGATGCGGCCGCCACTAATGCCCTGACCCTTTGTGCCACCGCACTGCTGGCCTCCCGTCAACGCGCCTTAAGCCGCGAGGCATTGGAGACCCAACTTGCGGTGTATCAACAGCTGCTTACACAAGCGCCGTATTCGGCCTGTTGCAGTGTGCCGCAAGACAGTCCCGCGGACTTAGTCGACCATGCTTTGTCACTGAATAAGTTTGTGGTCGAGAAAGACACCATGGGCGATGTGATCTCGCTGAACCGTCAGCAAGCGATTTTGATGACCTATTATCGCAACAACGTGATCCATTTGGTGGCGCTGCCTTCATTGATTGCGCAGATCCTGATCACCCACAAAACCATCAGCCAAAGTGGCTTACGCGCCTGCGTGCAGCAGCTTTATCCGCTGCTCAAAGCCGAGCTGTTTATGAGTTTTGACCAAGCCAGCTTAGATAGCTACTTTGATGCGCTATTGCATGCCATGCAGGCACAGTCGCTGATTTGTTGTAACGTCGATAAAGTGACCATGAACAATGCCAAGCTGGGTGAGTTGCAATTGCTGGGGCGTACCATCGTCGAAACCTTGCAACGCTATGCAATTACGTTGACCTTGTACACCCACCAGCCGCATATTGAAAAGCGTGATCTGGAAAAACACAGCCAAATGTTGGCACAGCGTTTAAGCCGCCTACACGGGATCAACGCGCCGGAGTTTTTTGATAAAGGCGTGTTCAGTACCTTTGTGGATACGCTCCGTGAGCAAGGCTATCTCGATGACGATGCCAAAGCTAATGCTGAGCGCATCCAAGCACTGAATAATTTGGTATGCGGGCTGATTTCACCAGAAGTCCAGCTCACCATTCAGGCAGTGCTGAACCAGCCACTGACGGGCCGAGCAGAAAACACCGAGTCCGACAGCGGGCAATAAGCATCCGATATTGAGCACTAAAAAAGGCGCATGATGCGCCTTTTTTTATGTGTCAGGGTCAGTGATTACTTAGAGGTATACGCCCGCTAAGACGCCCAGAAAAATCACTAAACCCACATAGTTATTGTTCATAAACGCCTGAAAGCAAGGCATTCTTTCTCGATCACGCACTAAATACTGCTGGTAAACAAACAACGCGAACGCGGCCAGCAAGCTCCAATGAAAGCCTGCAGACAGGGCCAGCCAATTTCCCACCAACATCAGCAGTAACAGTGTCGATAATTGCAAACCACCAATCGTCGCTTTGTCCCAACGGCCAAATAAAATGGCGGTCGATTTCACCCCGATCTTCAAATCATCATCTCGGTCGACCATGGCATAAAGGGTGTCATAGGCAATGATCCAACAGTTATTTGCCATAAACAAAAGCCATGCAACGGGAGGAATGGTGTCTTGCACGGCGGCAAATCCCATCGGGATCCCCCAACTAAACGCCAGCCCCAATACCAATTGAGGAAGATGGGTGTAACGCTTCATAAAGGGATAGACAAACGCCAAGGCGACGCCGACAAAGGACAGTTGAATGGTCAACAGGTTTTGCGTTAATACCAGCGCAAACGAGGCGAGAACCAAGCCAAAAAATAGCGCGAGCGCCTCTTTTTCGCTAATACGTCCAGACGGCAGTGGCCTATCCTTAGTGCGTTTAACATGGCCATCAAAATGACGATCCGCATAGTCATTAATCACGCATCCGGCAGCACGCATCATGTATACGCCCAATACGAAGACCGCCAACACATCGAAGGGTGGCAGACCGTCGGCAGCCAAAAATAAAGCCCACAAGGTTGGCCATAAAAATAATAAGGTCCCAATCGGACGGTCAAGGCGGGCCAGTTGAGCCAGCGCCACTAACTTAGGGCTCATGCGGGGATCTCCTTTCCGTACATGGGCGAATCAGGTAAAAACAATTCCGCCACCAACATCGGACGGTTATGCAGCCAAAGCCGCGAGCGACGCGCTTGAAGTCCACCCGTTGGCATCGTTACTTCCGCCACTTCAATCGCATCACGGCGCGATGCGCGCTGTTTAAAAACATGCTGACCTAACGGCACGGCGCCTAGGGCGTTCAGGTAACCGCCTTGTCCTTCAAGCGTGGAAGCGGGTAACAGCGTGCGCCCACAAACCCATGCGTGGCCGTCTCCCTTTAAGATCACTTCACGCACCACGCACGCCTCGTGACCGATTAATGCCACTTCATCCGTGGTCAGTTTATCCGGCGTCAGTTGATACACATTGACCACATCCACATCAAAGCGCTGACAGTGGCGCTTGAGTCGAGCCGTCATCGAATGCGATTCGAGTAACCAACTCCCATGTTGAGAGCGTTTTAACGCGGCGATATCTGGTCGTTCCCAGCGCGCTTGTTTCAGCGCCGCCAAATAGGTTTGATTTAAATCCGACATTGTTTCCTGTGCCACATCGCGCAAAATTCGCCCGCTTCATCCCCTCGGTGGCTTACAATATTGCTATACTCGGCTGGCAATTGTAGCAAGCCAGTCCCGATTGGAGAATGCAGGGCGGCCTAACCCTATCATATGAGCAACTGAATTGCTGGGTGGATATGAGAAAGATTCAAACCTTATGGATGGCCTTAGTCGGCCTATTATTACTGACCAGCTCGGCCGTGTTCGCTGAAGCAGAGGGTGATGGACAAGCGCCCAAATACAGCTATTTTTCCCTAGAGCCTGAAATCACCACCAACTATGTCACTGAGGGGAGCCGGCTCGGCTTTATCAATGTCAAAGTGGAACTGATGGTCGATGATCCGAAACTGGTGCGTGAGCTGGAGTACCATGCGCCGCTGATCCGTGATGCCATCATTGAGACCTTGAGTCAGCAAACCGTCACCAAGATAAAATCGCTATCCGGTCGAGAAGCAATCCGTAAAGCCTGCCTGGAGCGCGTCAATGAGCTCTTATTAGCAGAAACCAATCGACGCATTCTCGCCGATCTCTTGTTTACCAAGTACCTATACCAATAAGCGACCGTTATCTGCTACGCGGATAACGCATCTTGCTCAGCATCGCTGGGCACCACTTCAAGGTGGCCACCTTGTGCTAACAACATGTCGCGCACATTGCTCGGTGGCTCAGCATCGGTAAAGACCATATCGAGTTGGGTAATGTTGCCAAGATTCACCATGGCATTACGACCAAACTTGGTATGGTCGGCAGCCAGCATCACACAGCGGCTGTTATCTAGAATCGCTTTTTTGACACGTACCTCGTGGTAGTCAAAATCGAGCAGCGACCCATCATCATCAATGCCACTGATCCCCAAAATGCCGAAGTCGAGGCGGAACTGGGAGATAAAATCGAGGGTAGCTTCACCCACAATACCCCCGTCACGGTTGCGCACTTCGCCCCCAGCAATAATCAGGGTGAAATCCTGCTTGGGCATTAAGATAGCAGCGGCATTTAAGTTATTGGTCACCACCCGTAAGTTATGGTGATTGAGTAACGCGCGCGCGACCGCCTCCGGTGTGGTGCCGATATCAATAAACAAGGTCGCGCCATCCGGAATGTGCTTCACCAAAGCTTGAGCAATGGTGTCTTTTTCTTGCTGCTGCAAGACCTTACGCGTTGCATACGCGGTGTTTTCCGAACTCGACGGTACTGTCGCCCCACCGTGATGGCGGCGAATGTGGTTCTCTGCGGCCAATTCATTGAGATCGCGTCGAATCGTTTGCGGGCTGACATTGAAGCGCTCAACCAAGTCTTCCGTGCTCACGTATCCTTGTGACTTAACCAGATCAATGATTTGCTGATGACGTTTGTTTTGCTTCACTGCATCTCCCCTTACAAAAAGCCCCCGCGGTCACGGGGGCTTTCTAGTTTACTCATTGCCTATGGGCAATGCCAAGACTGATTGTTTAGGCAGCATGTGCCGGTGACTCACGACGCACGCGGCTCTCACCTACCCATGCTAAGCATAGGAAGAAAATCGCCAAGATACAGCCGCCGGTAAGGAGCATAAAGCCACCGTCCCAACCAAAGTGATCCACGGTATAACCCAATGCAATATTGGCCACCACGGCACCACCGAGGTAACCGAATAGTCCGGTTAAACCTGCCGCCGTACCGGCTGCTTTTTTCGGTGCAAGCTCAAGCGCATACAAGCCGATCAGCATCACAGGACCATAAATCAAGAAGCCAATCGCCACCAACGCGACCATATCGACGCCCGGATTGCCCGCAGGGTTAAACCAATAGACTAATACCGCCAAGGTGACTAAGACCATGAACAGCACACCCGCCGGCGCACGTGCTCCTTTGAAGAACTTATCTGACATCCAACCACACAGCAGTGTGCCTGGGATCCCCGCCCACTCGTAGAGGAAGTAAGCCCACGAGGACTTATCGACGGTAAAGCCTTTGGCTTCATCCAGATACACAGGCGCCCAGTCCAATACGCCATAGCGAATCAAGTAGACAAAGGCGTTAGCAATCGCGATGTACCACAAAAGACGGTTTTTCAGTACATACGTCACGAAGATATCTTTGGCGGTCATTTCCTTCTCAAAGGCTTCTTCGTCGTAGTTTTCTGGATAGTCGTTTTTGTATTCTTCAATCGGTGGCAAACCACATGATTGCGGGGTATCGCGTAGGGTTAACCAGATGAATACCGCGACCAAAGCTGCAAAAAACGCCGGGACATAGAAAGAGGCACGCCAGTCGTCATTGAACAGCCACAGGCCAAGCAAGAATAGCGGGCCAATCAAGCCGCCCCCCACGTTATGCGCCACGTTCCAAACAGACACCAGCTCACCACGCTCGCGGCGTGACCACCAGTGCACCATGGTACGCCCGCAAGCCGGCCAGCCCATGCCTTGTACCCAACCGTTAATAAACAGCAGGATAAACATAATGGTAATACTGCTGGTTGACCACGGCATAAAGCCAAAACAGAACATCACCAGCGAGGACATTAACAAGCCAGCACTCAAGAAGTAGCGAGGGTTAGAGCGGTCAGACACGCTGCCCATGAGAAATTTAGACAGACCGTAAGCGATCGAGACAGCAGCTAATGCAAAGCCAAGATCGCCGCGGCTAAAACCATACTCTTCAATAAGAAATGGCATCGCCAAGCTGAAGTTTTTACGCACTAGGTAGTAACCGGCATAACCGATAAAAATACCAATAAACAATTGCCAACGCAGTCGGGTGTAGGTTGAGCCGACTTGCGATTCTGGCAATCTTTGCCGGTGAGGTGCCGGACGAAAGATTCCAAACATGAGAGGGTTCCTCAGTAAGATGTACGCGATGGATAGGTAAAAGGGTTACAAATCAAAAGAGTGAGCATTGAAATATTCGAATACGCTCAACGGATGGAATATTCACTCAAAATGAAAACAAAAACCGTGAATCCTAACATAAATTATCGATCTAGAACAATAAAAATGTGCGTTCGAATAAAAAAAGAGCAGTAATCTGCTCTTTTTCGTTTGCGTTTGTTTGACGGACAATGTTAGGCCGCGCGTTTGGCATCCCAAAGGCCGAGTAAGCAACCGACGCCTAAGCCAAACACGTGCGCCATATTGGCGATATTCATACCCAGTGGTTGGAAGAACCCAATCACTAACCATGCCAACATAAACACGACATACGGTTTCTCAATGGTTAACCCGCGCTCGGGGGCGAGCCACGTTAACCACCATAAATAGCCTAAGAGCGCGTAAACCACACCGGATAAGCCGCCAAAATAAGGCCCTTCCAGCCAATATTGCCCCAGACCGGAGAAAAGGGCGGCAAAGAGGAAAATCTGCATCAGCTTGCTGCCACCAGCCCGTTGCTCGATACGTCCCCCAAGTACCCACCACCACAATAAGTTAAAGACGATGTGTAGCGCCGAGAAATGAAGCAAGGCGTGACTAAACAACCGCCACAATTGCCAGCGCTGCCCGCTGTCAGCGGGAAACAGCAAGCTGCGCACGACGACCTCAAACCCGCCCAAGATCATCATGGCAAACAAGGCGGCACACGCGATCATCACGGTAATCGTCACTGGACCAGATTTGTCTTTCACCGTTTGCCATAACCCTGCGGAGGGATAATGAAACCGAGCGTGACGGGTTTCCGCTACCTGCCAAGACGCAGCCTGATAGCGGCTATGCATAGGCTCCGCCACAAAACGGGCCAGTTCTTGTTCAACCCAGGCGGCTTGGCTGTCATCGACCAGCCATAACGCCACTTGGGCATCCGCTTCCGGTGCCAGCTCAATCGCCACCTTATGCGCTGCTGCATAATCGACAAATGCCTGCGCTAGCCGTGCGTTAGGCAGTACCGCCATTTTTTGCATAGAGGCTCCTTGCGCCTATTCCAGTCCTGACTCAGTCGGCAAGGCCTGACGATGCCAAGCCTCAAAGCCACCATCGACACTGTAGACAGACTCGAACCCTTGGTTAATTAAATACTGTGCCGCCCCTTGGCTGCTAATGCCGTGATAGCACATCACCAGTACGGGTTGATCAAAGTCGACCTGATCCATAAAGGCGACCAAGGTGTCGTTGGTTAAGTGAAAGGCACCTTGAGAGTGCGCCACTTGAAAGGTTTGTGGATCACGAATATCCACTAATACTGCATTTTGCTGATCATCACGCAGCATTTCCCACGCATCGGTCACAGAGATATGAGCAAACTGATCCATACCTAATTCCACTCCACTCACAGAGTTATTCCCAAAGTTATGTAGCACAATGCTATCGCGCCACTCGTTATAAACGGCATTGTACCTGAGTTTATACCGCCTCGCTTGTTAGACAGGTTAAGGCATGGTCATTTATTGATCGTCTGTGGAAAAAGGTGTGGATTGCGTTGATAAGCGAAGATCGTTGAATAGGATCCACTAGATATAGATCTGATCATGGATAAGTTGTGAATAAGTTACGTGAAACTTTCTAACTCCGATGATCAACAGATATAAAAAAACCGGCCCGCGGGCCGGTTTATTCGCATGGATAGCGCTATAGGGCGTCACCCATGGCATGTTTCAGTTTCTTCATCGCATTTTTTTCAAGCTGGCGAATCCGCTCAGCCGAGACTTGGTAATGATCCGCCAAATCTTGCAACGTGGCCTTGTCATCATCCAACCAACGTGCGCGAACAATGTGTTGGCTTCGCTCATCCAATGCAGCCAGTGCATGGGCAAGACGTCGGTTCGCGTGCGATTCCCAGTTTTCCGCTTCTAGCGAGGCCGCCACATCAGAGCTCTTGTCTTCTAAATAGTAGACTGGAGCCATGGCGGCGCCATCACGCTCATCATCGGCGTTTGCTGGGGCTTCGAAGGTCGCATCTTGCGCGGCGAGACGTGCTTCCATCTCGCGGACTTCTGCAGCATCTACACCAAGTTGCTCCGCCACCATGTTCACTTCATCGTTGTTAAACCACCCCAAGCGCTTTTTGTTTTTGCGCAGGTTAAAGAACAGCTTACGCTGTGCTTTGGTGGTTGCCACTTTAACGATACGCCAGTTACGCAGCACGTACTCGTGAATTTCGGCTTTGATCCAGTGCACCGCAAAGGAGACAAGGCGAACGCCGACTTCTGGGTTAAAGCGTTTGACCGCTTTCATCAAGCCGATGTTACCTTCTTGCACTAAATCTGCCATGGGTAAGCCGTATCCGGTGTATCCACGGGCGATATGAACAACAAAACGTAAGTGCGAGAGGATCAGCGATTTCGCTGCCTCAAGATCACCATGGTAATGGAGACGCTCGGCCAACGCATGCTCCTCTTCGGCAGTGAGCATGGGGTGGCTATTCACCGCCTGCAGGTAACTGTCTAAGTTATCCTGTGCGATGGGGGCCAGTGCGTACATCTCTTTTGTCATTCAAACCTCGTTTCCGAATCGTCGAAGACCGAATTGCTGATTAAGCATGCAAAAATATACCCAAGCGGGGTAAAACTGCAAGCCCTGTTGTGTGTCTCGTGCTCTATGACCGCAATAAGTCTACACAGGTTCAATTTCTTTTAGATGACGACGTGTCGCCAGCACCGCGGCCAGCACCCCTAATAGGGTGGACACCATCAACAATAGCAAAGATTCATCCCAACCAAGTCCGGTGAGCGTAAAGCGATTGTCATAAAGCTGTGCCAATTGACTGACCGCCGCATCCATTAAAAACGTATTTAATGCGGTAATCACCCATGCCAACACCGCCGCCAATCCGCCTAACCAAGCGCCCATGTAGAGATAGGGACGCAAAATAAAGCTGTCGGTTGCCCCCACCATCTTCATCACTTGAATACGGGATTGATGATGGAGCACCTGTAACCTCAGGGTATTGCCGACCACTAGCAGCACCGCTGCCAGCATCAGCCCCGAGAACAACCAAGCCAAGGTGATAGCGATGTGCTTGATCGCTTCCAGTCTGGCTAGCCAATCGCTGTCGAGACGTACCTCTTCGACACCATCCAATGCAGTGAGCTTCGCCGATAACCCTTGCGCCACTTGGCTGAGCGCAACCTGTGTTCCGCTGTCAGAGGCAGACACATCGACGCGCGGCACGACCACTAACACCGCCGGAAGTGGGTTGTTGTCGAGCAAGCTAACGGCCTGCTCAAAGCCACGTTGGACACGCAAAGTATCGAGCCCTTGTGAGGGCGAAATATAGGTCACACTGGCCACATCAGACCAACCGCGAATATCGCTAGCAAGGGCTTGCGATTGTGCCTCGGTCTGCGCTTTATCAAGATAGACACTCAACTCCGCTGGGTTGTGCCATTGGTCGGTCACTGCCAAGACGTTTTTAGCCAGTAAGTAGAAAGTGACTGGCAAAGACAGGGCCACGGCCAGTACCGTCAGGGTGAGCAAATTCCCAACCGGGCGTTGAAAGAGATCTTGCCATGCCGCGCGTGCGTGTCGGCGCTGGGTTTGTACAAAGCCTTCAGCCATGACGTACCTCCGCCAAGCTGCCTTGATTGAGTTCAAAACGACGCAAATGGCGATATTGTTCAAGCAAGGACGTATCATGGGTGGCCATTAGAATGGTAACGCCCACTTGGTTGAACAAGCGAAAGAGCTCCATGATTTGCGCCGATAATGCAGCATCCAAATTACCGGTTGGCTCATCGGCCAGCAGCACTTGGGGACGATTCACCACCGCACGGGCAATTCCAACACGTTGCTGTTCACCCCCTGACAACTGAATAGGATAACAACGCGCTTTATCCAGTAAGCCGACTTTATCCAGCGCCGCCGAAACCCGCTTTTTGATCTCGTTGTCTGACTGTTGCTCAATACGCAAAGGGAGCGCGACGTTTTCATACACAGTCGCGTCCATCAATAGCTTGTGATCTTGAAAGATGATCCCTAAATGACGGCGCAAAAAGGGAACATCTTGACGAGGGATCCGAGAAATATCATGACCATTGAAAAAAATCTGCCCATCACTGGGCCGCTCAATGGCACAAATCAGCTTCAGCAAGGTGCTCTTTCCCGCGCCAGAGTGGCCGGTAAGCAGCGCCATATCACCCTTAGGCAAGTCGAAATTCACTTTTTGCAGTGCTTGGCGGCCGCCTCGATAGGCTTTACTGACCTGCTGAAACTGGATCACGGTTACTCCTCCCGGCTAAATAAGGCCTCGATAAAGTCATTGGCATTGAAGGTGCGAAGATCCTCAATGCCTTCGCCTACCCCAATATAGCGGATGGGAATATTAAATTGTTCAGCCACGGCAAAAATGACGCCACCTTTGGCGGTCCCGTCCAATTTTGTGAGGGTAATACCGGTTAGCGGCGCAATGTCATTAAACAGTTTCGCTTGGCTGATCGCGTTTTGTCCGGTGCCAGCATCAAGGGTCAGCATCACTTCATGCGGCGCGCCAACATCCAGTTTTTGCATTACACGCACAATTTTACGTAGCTCTTCCATCAAGTTGGCTTTGTTTTGCAAGCGTCCCGCGGTGTCGGCAATTACCACATCCACATTACGGGCTTTCGCCGCCTCAATCGCATCATAAAGCACAGAGGCACTGTCAGCGCCGGTGTGCTGGGCAATCACAGGTACGTGATTACGCTCGCCCCAAGCCTGAAGTTGCTCGACAGCGGCGGCTCGGAAGGTGTCACCAGCAGCTAGCATCACCGATTTGCCTTGGTCTTGGAATTGACGCGCCATCTTGCCGATGGTGGTGGTTTTGCCCACCCCGTTCACGCCAACCATTAAGATCACATAGGGCTTTTGATCGCTAATCACCAGCGGCTGTTCGACTTTTTCCAGCATCTGCGCCATTTCTTGTTTGAGAATGCCATACAGGGCTTCCCCATCTTTCAGATCGCGACGGCTAGCTTTATCGGTCAGGTTATCAATGATTTTGGTGGTTGCTTCCATGCCCACATCGGCAATCAGCAACTGTTCTTCAAGCTCTTCGAACAGTTCATCATCGATCTTTTTGCCACTAAATAGGCCAAAGAACCCAGATCCTAAGTTGGTCTTGGTTTTTTGTAAGCCACGTTTTAGGCGGGCAAAAAAGCCTTCGCGCTGCGGTCTTTCCCGCTCGCGAACCGCAGCAGATTGTGAGTCTGGCTCTGGCTCTGGCT
>NZ_MEBP01000084.1:0-1568 GCF_001722075.1 Salinivibrio sp. SS2
TTGAACCTATTGAAGATAAGCCGCTTCGTTTGGGCCTAACGTATGAAGAGACCGTCCGAACCATGTATGACGCAGACAAAAGCTTAGTGCATTTATCTGCGCCAGCGGCGATCGCAGAAAGCTTAAAAAATGTGAGAGATCACAACGATGCGACGCAAGAGGCGATATCGGAAGCGCTTGACCAAATTTTACACGCCTTCTCGGCGTTGTTTCCTAAATCATTGAACTTATCACTCTAGCGGCGATCAGATCATCAACGCCTCAAAACGGCGTTGTTGATCAAATCATTCACCTAACGCACTGATCCCAATGGGGTTGCCCCCATCAATCAACTCGGTAACTAACAGGCATACCAAGTCTTATGACTTTGTTTATTGCTTTCACGTTGGCCAATGCTTCGCCAACTTGTGCATCGTAATCACGTAGTGTCAGCTGAGAGCTGATTAACGTTTTGTATCGAGACATGCCTGTTTCTGACAGAGAGCGTTGGTGATAACCTTCTTCTCGTTTCCAGTTTGCCAAGTTACCCGATTTCAAGGCGCTGACGGCTGCATTACGAGGGTGACCGTCCTCCCAGTAACCCGCATTGCTGCGCGGTGGAATGGTCGGTTTGATGCCTTTTTTCTTGAGCACCTGATGACAGTCTTTCGTATCGTAAGCGCCGTCAGCACTGACTTGGGCAATTTTTCGGCGTAACGGGTTGAGCAGCGTCGGCAAGGCTTCATTGTCACCAACAGACGCTAAGCTAACGACGGCAGAAATCACTTCATGTGTACTGTCGTCAATCGCGAGATGCAGCTTGCGCCAAACACGGCGTTTTTCCTTGCCATGTTTGCGCATTTTCCACTCTCCCTCGCCAAACACTTTTAAACCGGTGGCATCAATAACGACGTGAGCAACGGGTCCACGACTGGGTAATCGGTAATTAACTTCAACCGTCTTCGCCCGTTTACTGATACAACTGTATGACGGCGATTTTAGCGGTACGTCCATCAAACCAAATATCGAGTCGAGAAAGCCTTGAAGGGCGCGAAGAGGGAGCTTGAAAATGCCTTTAACCATCAGTGCTGTTTCAATGGCACCATCGGTAAACGTAAAGCCTCTGCCTCGTTTTCCATGATGCTCTTTGCAGTGCCAAGTCTGGATAGCGGCGTCATCAACCCAAAAGGTAATCGAACCACGATTAATCAGTGCTTGATTGTATTGCTTCCAATTGCTGATTTTATACTTGGCTTTGCTCATCATCTGAGACCGGTTTTGAGGCGTTGATGATCTGATCGCCGCTAGAGTGATAAGTTCAATGATTTAGGAAACAACGCCGTTAAACTGGCGAGAGGAAGTCAACTGCTGATAGTGGTACGCTTCTCATCGCCAAAATCAAAACGTGATTACCATGAGTTACCAGCAGTTGACCGAAGGACAACGATACCAGATTTCTGTCCTTTTGGCCCGTGGCTGTTCACAAACAGTCATTGCCGAAACCCTTTGTAAGTCAAAATCAACAATATCGAGAGAGCTAAGTAGGAACCGATTACCAGACGGTCGTTACGAGCCCGCTCAAGCCAGCA
>NZ_MEBP01000085.1:0-20241 GCF_001722075.1 Salinivibrio sp. SS2
CGTTCCTCTCGCTTCCTTCAGACCCTGCCGTTGGCCAGCAACGCCCTTGCGAGTCGGATTATCTTCCCCTCAGTCGGGGCGATTCAGGTTTCTTTCAACCTGACGGGTTTGCCAGCTTCGCTGGGCAAACAAAAAAGCCGCCCAAATTGGACGGCTTGATGATCATTGGATCACGATTCGCTCGCCCTATTGTTCGAGCGTTTTTTGCACTTTCTCGTACAAATCGTTAGCCAAGTTATCCATGTCAGCCAACTCTTGTAGTACTTGGCGCATATGCTGCTGACGTTCGGTGTCGTAATACGCCAGTTTAAGCAATGGATCGATTAAACGCGAAGCCACTTGCGGGTTCGATTCGTTTAAGGTTACCAAGATCTCTTTCAAGAATCGGTAGCCACTCCCATCTTTGGCGTGGAAGTGCGCGGGGTTGCGCGAACAAAAGGCACCAATCAAACTACGGGTTCGGTTTGGATTCTTAAGGCTAAATGCCGGATGAGCCATTTGTGCTTTCACCCCTTCCAAGGCATTTTCTGCCGGATTTATACCTTGCAGCACAAACCACTTATCCATCACTAGCCCGTCATGCTGCCACTGGTCGCTAAAGTGCTTCATCAAGGACTCGCGGCATGGCAGTTGCGCGGCGTTGGCCGCATGCAGTGCTGCCATTGTATCAGTCATGTTGTTGGCATTACGGTATTGTGCTTCGACCCAATCATTGCCGTTTTCAGTATGTGCAAGATAGCTTAAACACGTGTTGCGTAAGTCACGCTCACCAATCGCTGTATGGCTGATTTCATATGACGCTTGTGTATATTGGCGATAGACCGTTTCCAGCTCATCAACCATTTCATCCGCGAATTGCTGTTTGAAAGCCGCCATGACCATGTGAATCGCATCCACATCCACAATATCAAACCAGCCCGCCACTTCGTTTTCAGAAGGTAACTTGAGTACTTCTGCAATCAATGCTGGTTCAGTGTTGTCGCTCAGTAGTACCCCACGGAAAGCATCAACCACTGACGCTGGAATCACTATTTTTTCATCATTTTGCACACGTGCCACATTGGCCTTGATGTGTTTTGCCAGCAAGCTTTGTCCGGCATCCCAACGAGCAAAATCATTGCGCGCGTATTGCAGCAAGAAGGTTAGATCTTGATCTTGGTAATCATACTCAAGCTTCACCGGTGCAGAGAACTCGCGTAGCAACGAAATCACTGGCTGCTCATCCACCGCATCGAAAATAAAGGTTTGTTCGGCGTCAGTCACCGCCAAGATATGGTGTACAGGCTCTCCGTGACGCTGTAACTCAATCACACTGCCATCAGCGCGATACAGTTCAATATCGAGCGGAATATACAATGGCAGTTTTTCCGCTTGATCCGCCGTTGCTGGCGTATGTTGCTTCACATGCAATGCCAGTTGTTTAGTCGCATCGTCATAGGTTGAGGACACATTGAGAACCGGCGTGCCCGACTGACTGTACCAGCGTCGGAATTGGGTTAAATCAATCCCTGAGGCATCTTCCATTGCCTGCACAAAGTCATCGCACGTTGCTGCTGTGCCATCATGGCGTTCAAAGTAGAGCTTCACGCCTTTTTGGAACCCTTCTTCGCCAAGAATGGTGTGCATCATACGAATCACTTCACTGCCCTTTTCATACACTGTCAGGGTGTAGAAGTTATTCATTTCGATCACTTTTTCTGGGCGGATCGGATGCGACATCGGGCTTGCATCTTCAGCAAATTGAGGACCGCGCATAATGCGAACATTTTCAATACGGTTGACCGAGCGAGAGCCCAGGTCAGACGAAAACTCCTGATCGCGGAAAACCGTTAACCCTTCTTTTAGGCTCAGCTGAAACCAGTCACGGCAGGTGACTCGGTTCCCCGTCCAGTTGTGGAAGTATTCGTGGCCAATAACCGCCTCAATCCCCAAATAGTCGGCATCGGTTGCCGTCTCTGCATTGGCAAGCACATACTTGGAGTTAAAGATATTGAGGCCTTTGTTCTCCATAGCACCCATGTTGAAGAAATCAACGGCCACGATCATGTAGATATCAAGGTCATACTCAAGGTCGAAGCGTGTTTCATCCCATTTCATCGCATTCTTAAGCGAAACCATGGCGTGATCGGCACGATCTAAGTTGCCTTTATCCACGAAAATTTCGAGGGCCACTTCGCGACCTGAACGCGTCACAAAGCTGTCACGCAACACATCAAAATCACCAGCAACTAGCGCAAACAGATAACTTGGCTTTGCATACGGATCATGCCACTCAACCCAATGACGGCCATTATCCAGCTCGCCCGACGCAATTTTGTTACCGTTACTCAGCAAGTATGGATAAGACGCTTTATCCGCAATCACCTTGGTGGTGAAACGTGCCAATACATCCGGGCGATCGAGATAGTAAGTAATACGGCGGAAGCCTTCTGCTTCACACTGCGTGCAATACGCACCGCCTGATATATACAAACCTTCAAGGGCCGAATTATTTTCTGGGTCGATCTCGGTTTGGATCGTGAGCGTGAACGCCGCAGGCACATCACGGACGATGAGTTTGCCTGACTCTTCACTGTAGGCCGTCCATGCGTCGCCATTGATGTCGATACGCACTAACTTTAGGTTTTCGCCATCCAGTTCAATGTCGGTCGCATTGTCATTTAAACGCTTTACTTGGCTCACGGCCGTTACCAAGGTTGCGTTTGGCTCAAGATCAAACTCTAGGTTTAGGTCGGTAATGGTAAAATCAGGGGCGCGATAATCTTTACGATATTTCGCAGTGGGTTGTTGAGACATGTTGAATCCTTATTATTGGGTGTACCTCAGCCAACAAATCGTGTCAGTGACTGCCTGACGCCAACCTTGGCGAGCAGCGTGCTATACCATACCGCGCTCGCAAAAAGATGACTATAGGTTTAACACTTTGTTATCAATTGTTTGCGTATACGATGTGTAAAAAACGCCTCACAAACTGTCAATGTGACGAAAAACCTCTCAAATTGGCGAATTGTGCAGCATATTGTCAACGCAGGCTGCCAATCCGGCAGGAAATATAATGTGACGACGGTTAAATTTTACAGAAATTGCGGTACTATGACGCCAATTTCGTTTTGTAACACGTAAGGCGTTCCACACGCATGCACAATCCGATCATCACTTCACTGCTGGATACGGACGCATACAAGCTGAATATGCAGCAAGCCGTCTTTCATCACTATCGTGACGTTCACGTCACCGCGGACTTCTATTGTCGGAGTGATGAGAATTTAACTCTGCTAAAAGACGCAGTGATAGCGCAAGTGAACGCGCTAGGCTCACTGCGCTTTACTGAGCAGGAGTTAAATTATCTGGCCTCGCTCGAGCTCTATCAAGCAGATTTTCTCTCATACCTGAAGCACTTTCAGCTTCGCCCAGAGCAAGTCACTGTCACTATCGAAGAGGGACAACTGGCGATTCATATTGCTGGCCCGTGGTGCGAAGTGATTCTCTGGGAAGTGCCATTACTCGCGATTATCTGTGAGTTACGGAATCGCATCTGCTACCCCACGTACGGTGTGGAGCACGCACTCGCCCGACTCGAGGAGAAACTGAATCATTTACCCGAAGACGGCTTTGCCGATGACTTTCAATTGGTCGACTTTGGCACACGTCGCCGCTTCTCGCGTGATGTGCACCATGCCATCGTTAAACGCCTGAAAGCCGCTTATCCCCCGCTAAAAGGCACCTCCAATGTTTGGTTAGCGAAAGAGCTTGGCCTGCCCCCAGTTGGTACCCAAGCTCATGAATGGTTTCAAGCGCATCAGCAGCTGGCGGGAGCATTAGCCGATTCACAACAGCTCGCGCTACGTGTTTGGTTAAAGGAATACCCAAACAGTCTGGGCATCGCATTGACCGATTGCATCAATATGGATGCCTTCTTACGCGATTTTGACAGCGAACTCTCGCAAGCCTTTACCGGCCTGCGTCATGACAGTGGCGATCCCATCGCTTGGGGAGAAAAAGCCATTGCCCACTATCAGCATCATGATATCGACCCTGACACTAAGACATTGGTCTTCTCTGACAGCCTCACGCTGGCCAAGGCTATTCATATCTATCGCCATTTTTCAGGACGGGTGCAAACATCGTTTGGAATTGGTACCCAATTAACCTGTGATCTACCCGACGTGAAAACCCTTAACGTGGTGATCAAACTCACTAGCTGCCAAGGCAAACCCGTCGCCAAAATCTCTGATGAGCCAAACAAAGCAATTTGTAAAGACGAGGCGCATTTGAGTGCGCTGAAAGCGGCATTTAGACTGATTGATTAAAGAGTCAGGTACAAAAATGCCCGCTGTAATGCGGGCATTTTTTTCATCGCGTGACGGGCTTGTTGTCTTGTTTGGGGCACTATTGCCGTTCTAGAATCGCCTCCATCCCAAACACATCGTTGGTTAATCGCAACGTGTCTGCTGCTAATTGAAATTGCGATGAGTGACGGCCGTCCCGGTAGATCAACATTAGGTTGTCACCTTCCACCAAATAGACTCCGCGATGAGTAACTGAGCTCCCATCATCCCCGCGCACCTGCATCGCGAATAAGAAGTCGGGCCGTAATTGCAGCGACACCCCGTCAACGTGTTCACTAACATCTTCGCCTGAAATGCTATGAGAACGCCACAAACCGCTTAAATCTTCTGGCAGAAGCTTGGTAAAGACCGCCCCTTGCAGTTGCAATTGGTTATGATTGAGCTGATAGGCATGCCGCTGCTCGATGCCTTCATTATCGTACAGGCGTAATATGTTCTCGTTGATGTCGTACTGCCCTGCAGCGGTTTCGAGTTGTCCATCATGCCGCAACAAATCGATACGAAACTCGTAATTGGAATTAAAAGACAGATTAATCGCTTTGTAAGGATGTGGGGCTTGCTCAACGGGCATGTCGCTAAACCAATACCAATCCCCCAGCAGCAATGGGAAATCCACGCGAGATAGCTCTTCGCTGCGAACCGGAAGCGACACGATGATCGCTAACATACACCCAAGTAAGAGACGCATACCTCACCCCACTGACCGTTATTCCTATCAATAAGGTTAGACGCAGATCTCAAAATGCTACAATTTTTTGATATTGATCTCGTTTTATCGGTTCATCAACATCTACGCGTCATCTCTATGTCATAAAAAAAGCCTAGGCAATTGCCTAGGCTTCACGTGACATCAACCGAGGATGATCAACGGTTAGCGATTAGGGTGGCAAGATCATTGGTAATGCTCGCCGCTTCCTCTAAGTAGGCGTCGGGTTCTTCGTAATCCTTCGGCACATCCTCGAGAGATTTAAACGGCGGTTCGCCCATGGCTTTTTGACGTGCATTTAGGCGCGCCAAACGTTCTTTATCCTCGCGGTCCATTTCCTGTCGACGCACTTTCTCATTCAAGGAAATACTGTTTTTATCTTTTTCCTGCTGATAAAGCGCAATGTCTTCGCGGATAAAACCAAACTCACGGTCGGAGGCAATACGGGCTTGATGGCGCTTGGTCAACGCATCAATCACGTCAGCAGGTAGCTTCATTGCCGAGTATTCCGCAGGAGCAATTTGATCCCATGGCAACGCGTTGTCTTCCATGCTCTCTCCGGTTTCATCGGGTGATACCGGCGATGGGAACGCAATATCAGGTACCACGCCTTTATTTTGGGTACTGCCACCACTGATGCGATAAAATTTTTGAATGGTGTATTGCACGTAACCTAAAGGCTTTTCGAACAAATCATAAATATGGTTTAACGAGCGGTGCTGTTGCACTGTACCTTTACCGAATGATTGTTCGCCAAGCACAATTGCACGGTGATAGTCTTGCATGGCCGCAGCAAAAATCTCTGACGCCGACGCACTGTAACGGTTAATCAGTACCGTCATCGGCCCGTTGTAGAAACTCTTGCCATCACTGTCATTATTGACCTTAACCCGACCGTAGCTATCGCGCACTTGTACAATCGGACCTTTGTCGATGAACAAGCCACTCAACGCTGTTGCTTCACTCAAAGCGCCGCCACCGTTATTACGCAAGTCCACTACGATACCACTGACATTTTTCGCAGTAAGCGCTGCCAATTCTTTCTTGGTATCTTCGGCCAAGCCAACATAAAAGCCCGGTACCGTCAGCACCCCTACTTTTTGATCGCCACGTTCAATCACATCCGATTTCACCGCGCGGTCTTCTAAGCGGATTTTGTCTCGGGTAATAGTGACGCTGTAACTTTTTGCGTTGGCGCCTTCAGGCAAAATCTGTAGCCGGACCTCGCTTCCCTTCGGCCCCTTGATCAGCTCTACGACATCGTCGAGTCGCCAGCCAATCACATCCACCATCGCCTCGTCTTCTTGACCGACACCGATAATGCGATCCCCCGGCGATAACTGTTTAGACTTTGAGGCAGGGCCACCAGCCACCAGCGAACGAATCACTGTATATTCATCCTTCACCTGCAAAACCGCACCAATCCCTTCGAGTGACAGGTTCATCTCAGATTGGAACTGCTCAGCATTGCGCGGAGAAAGATAGCTAGTGTGCGGGTCCACTTCTCGCGCAAAGGCGTTCATGTAGACTTGAAACACGTCCTCACTGTGACTTTGGGTGAGACGCTTCAATGCGCTGTTATAGCGCTTACCTAGGGTTTCGCGAATATCGTCATCGTCTTTCCCCGTTAGACGGAGATTCAACGCATCGTTTTTAATTCGCTTATCCCAAATAGCATCGAGTTCTTGCTCATTGGCCGCCCAAGGCAGTTCGGTACGGTCGAGAACCATTGACTCGTCTTTAGAGAAATCAAACGGCTTATCGAGAACCTCGAGTGCATATTGGTATCGCTCAAAGCGCTTTTTGAGTACCAAATTGTAGATTTCGTAGGCCGCGTCGGTTTCCCCCTCTTTGAGCTGATCGTCCAGCCGATCTTTCCAACGCGATAAGGTATCGACATCGCTCTGGGTTAAAAAGACACGGTTGTAATCTAACGTCTCGAGATAACGCTCAAAGATCCCTGCCGAGAAAGCATCGTCGAGAGAAAACTGCTTGTAATGCGAGCGGGTAAAGCGCGAGGTGACACGCTTTGAAGCGGTTTTGTGTTGGGGTTCAGCGGAAAGTGTTGGCAAATCACTGAGTTGAAAGTTGGCCTCTACGGCCTGGGCAGACGCTGCCAGCATCAAGCTGGCAGCGATAGCCGAAAAGCGGCGTCGACAAAACATGCGTCGAGGAGTCTCCTTTAGGCGCTGAGGTGCTCCGCTTTCACTAACATGGTCAAACCGTTAGTAAGACGAACACGCACCTCATCCTTGTTAATTTCAACAATGGTCGCTGGTAGATTACCATTGCCCATGTTCACATTTACGTCTTTTCCTACGACAACGTCGCTGGCGCTGAGTTCGCGACGTGGCTCTTTAGCTTTCTTAGTCATTTTAGCTGGCTTTGGTTTACTCGTACGAGCTTTTGCCGTTTGAGCTGCCGCTTTTTTGCCTTTAGCTGGCGTTTTGCCTTGACCGTCTGCTTTTTTCGCTTGTTGCTTACGACGTTCCGCCGCACGCGCTTTGCTTTCAGCAAGAGTTTGAGCCGCGTGATCAATATGTTCTTGTTCTAGCTCGCCACACGCGTTGCCATCGAGATCGACGCGTGACGCACCCGGTTTCACGCTGTGCAGATAACGCCAGGAAGACGTGTACTGGCGAAGCGCGGCTCGCAATTGGGTTTTGCTTACCTTAGGGTCATCATTCAAGCGTTCTGCAAGATCTTGAAAAATGCCAATTTTTAGTGGCTTGGCTTCGCCTTCAACAGTAAAACATTTAGGGAAACGTTCAGCAATGTAGGCAATGACTTCTTTGCTGTTCGCGAGCTTTTCAGTATTTTCCATGTTTTTTCCTGGCCTGCTGTAGTCAAGCTGCAGCAGAATATCTACGTGTATTTAAGTATGAAAGTGGTGCGTATTATAGATACCTGATATTAAAAAACTACCGAGATTGACGAAATTACAGGTGTTTTTGCATTTCTTTGACCAAGGTAGTCAGGCCCTGTTCATCTTCTTGGTCAAAACGACCCACGGTTGGGCTATCAATATCAAGCACAGCTTGGAGTTGGTTGTCGATTCTAACCGGGACGACAAGTTCAGCGTTACTGGCGGCATCACAGGCTATATGCCCCTCAAATGCGTGTACGTCTTCAATCCGCATGACTTTATCTTGGCTAAAGGCGGCGCCGCAAACCCCTTTTTCAAATGGGATCCGAACGCACGCCGGCAGCCCCTGAAATGGTCCCAACACCAACTCTTTGCCATCACTCAAGTAAAAACCCACCCAGTTAATGTCTTCAAGTTGGCTATTCAGTAATGCGCTCACGTTCGCCAGTTTTGCAATCAAACTTGGCTCGCCCTCACATAAAGCAACCGCTTGTTGGGTTAACAGACGGTAAAAATCAGCTTTGTTTTCCATAAATCACTGCATCTCAAACAACAAGACCATTACAATAGAAATAATCCAAAGACATTTCAATTGAGTATCTTGATTTATGATTACTTGGCGCTGGCTTCTTGACCAAGCCCGACCTCATCGTACCCGCCTGATTTGGGCCAATATTGTGGCAATTGCCGCCACCCTGATCAGCGTGCCCATTCCCTTACTGATGCCTTTACTGGTCGATGAAGTGCTGCTCGATAAACCCGATTGGGGGCTCGCGGTGCTAAACCACGTATTGCCACAAGCTTGGCAACATGCCGCTTTTTATATCGCGGCGGTGCTTGTCATTGTGGTGTTGATGCGTGCCACCAGCCAAGCGCTTAACATCCTTCAAAGCCGTCAGTTCACCCTGGTCGGCAAAGCCATTACCTATAAAATTCGTCAACACCTGATTGCGAAATTAGGCCGTGTGAGTATGCAAGAGTATGAACTGCGCGGCAGTGGCGGGTTAACGTCTCATTTGGTGACCGATGTCGAAACCATTGATAAATTTATTGGTACTACGTTGAGTAAGTTTATTATCGGCATTCTCACCGTAATGGGCACCGCGGTGGTGCTTTTGTGGCTGGATTGGCGGTTAGGGCTTTTTATTTTGCTCATCAACCCGATCGTGGTTGCCTTAAGTCGCGCTCTAGGCCAACGGGTTAAACATCTTAAAAAACGAGAAAACCAAGCATTTGAGCGCTTCCAGCAACGTCTCGTCGATACACTCGATGGGCTTTACCAACTCCGCGCCGCCAACCGAGAGCGTGAATACCTTCACCAATTGGATCAAAGTGCAGGCGATATTAAGGTCAGTGCCGATAAATATGCTTGGCAGTCAGAGGCCGCGGGACGCTTATCATTTTTGATGTTTTTGATTGGCTTTGAACTTTTCCGCGCTGTGGCGATGGGCATGGTCTTTTTTAGTGATCTGACCATTGGCCAAATGTTTGCTGTGTTCGGCTATCTTTGGTTTATGTTGGGTCCGGTTCAGGAACTGTTAGGGATCCAGTTTGCATGGTATAGCGCTAAAGCAGCCATGAATCGAGTCAACGATGTGTTGAGTTTGCAAGAAGAGGCACGCCGTCCTGACGGCCAAAATCCAAGCGATAGCGACAATACAGCCTTGGATATCGAGATTGAGGATCTGCACTTCGCCTATGATGAAGATAAATCTGTTCTCAATGGCTTGAATATGCATATCCCAGCGGGACAGCGTGTCGCATTGGTCGGCGCCAGTGGTGGCGGTAAGTCAACGTTAATCCAATTGCTACTGGGCCTTTATCCGGTTGAACGCGGCGATATTCGCTATAACGGCTATTCGATCAATCAGCTTAATTTAGCCGCGCTTCGCCAACAGATTGCGGTGGTACTACAACAACCCATGTTGTTTAACGATACCCTACGTAATAATTTGAGCTTGGGGCGAGATGTAACTGATAGCGAGCTTTGGCACGCGCTAGAACAGGCGCAACTTGGCGATGTCGTGAATAAGCTCACTCAAGGGCTAGATACACCGCTAGGACGACAAGGGATCCGTTTATCGGGCGGGCAACGTCAACGCGTCGCCATCGCGAGAATGTTGCTTGGCGACCCGAAACTGGTCATTCTAGATGAAGCTACATCGGCATTGGATACCGCAACAGAGCGGGCATTGCACCAAGCGATGCATACCTTCTTAGCCGGTCGCACCACCCTGATTGTCGCGCATCGGCTCTCTGCGGTGAAAGAAGCGGATTTGATTTATGTGCTGGAGGATGGCCAAGTCACCCAAAAAGGCACCCACGGCGAGTTGGTGACCGCCCCGGGTGTTTACCAAACGCTTTATGGCACCATTCAACAGGCAGCAGGGAAGTAGCATGCGCACGCAATCGGTCACTCGTCTTGAGCCCCAACCACGGACAGGGTTAATTCGCTGTCCCGGTTGCGATCTTGTGTTGACCGGTTGCGAGACCGATTGGGATCACCTTGCCGTCTGCCCACGCTGCGCCACCAAATTGCAGCAAGGACGTCGATTATCGTTTAACGGTGAGTTGGCCATTGCGCTAACCGTACTGGTGCTATTTTTCCCCGCCCATGGGCTACCGCTGTTATCAATCAATCTATTAGGCAAGGATATTAGCGCATCGGTGCTGACTGGCGCGAACCTTCTATGGACCAGCTATCCCTTTGTCACTGCGCTGGTGGTCTTTTGTGCCAGCCTTGCACCACTCCTTTTTACCTTAGCCATTCTGGTCATGCACTTGGCGCGCCGTCACGGCAACATTCGCCTTTTCCGGCCTACCGTGACGCTGATTGACCACCTCCGTCATTGGGCCATGGCGGATGTGTTTATGGTTAGCTTGGCGATTGCGTGCTTTAAAATCCAAGACTACGCCGAACTTCGCTTTTCATTGGGGCTTGCCTGCTACGCCACGCTACAAATTCTGCTTTCGGTGTTGCTTGTACGTGTTAATACCCGACGCTACTGGGATGCGTTCTTAGCCCCTAAACCTGTCACCAGTATCCATAATTTGATTCGTTGCGATCACTGTGGCTTGACGCAATACCACGGTACTCAAACCCATTGCCAACGTTGTGAGCGTCCCCTACACGTTCGCCTGCTACGCAGCGAGCAAAAAACATGGGCGTGTCTGCTCACCGCTGCGGTCTTTTTGTTGCCCGCCAACCTTTATCCAATCTCGATTTTTTTCTCGAACGGCATCCGACTCGAAGACACGATATTTTCTGGCGTTGCCAGCCTGATTAACAATGGTATGCCGGGAATAGCGGCGATAATTTTTACCGCCAGTATCATTGTGCCGGTAGCAAAGATTCTCGGACTTGGTTTCATTCTGATTAGCTTGCATACCTCTGTCGCCATTACACCACGCCAACGCATGTGGCTGTATAGAGGTGTGAAATGGATTGGCAAGTGGTCAATGATGGACTTATTCGTGATTGCATTTATGGTCGCGCTCGTTGATCGTGGCCGCATTATGGACTTTACACCCGGCCCTGGCGCCATTGCTTTTGGTATTGTGGTGGTACTCACTATGCTGGCCACTGACCTTCTTGATACGCGTTTGATATGGGATCATCATGAGCGACAAACACGACGTGCCGACGCCAACCATTAAGACTACCTATGGCCTTTCTCCTTTATGGATCTTGCCTATCTTGGCGCTAGGCTTAGCGGGATGGCTCGTTTTTCAATCCATTAATGAAGCCGGACAGCGGATTCAAATTCTATTCAGCGATGCGCAAGGCTTAGAAGCGGAACGAACAACCATTCGTTACCAAGGGCTAGAAGTCGGTAAGGTTCGCAATATCACCTTGGCGGATGATCTCAATGGCATTTATGTCGATGCCACGATTTATCCAGAGGCCAAGCAGTTACTGACGACCGGCAGTGAGTTCTGGTTAGTGAAACCACGCGCGTCGTTAACGGGGATCAGCGGCCTTGAAACACTGGTGTCGGGGAATTACATCGCCCTTCAGCCGGGAACGGGTGAACCTAGCCTTCGCTTTACCGCGCGTGATGAGCCCCCCGCTGAGATGACGGATAAAGCTGGCACGACCTTTAAGCTCCACGCACCGACCTTGGGCTCGCTCAATATCGGCTCGCCACTTTATTACCGTAAAATCCAAGTCGGCGAGATCTACAGTTATCGTCTTGATGATGATAATCAAGGCGTCACCCTGTCTGCATTGATCAAACCTGAGTTCAGTTCATTGGTGAAGCAAGACACGCGGTTTTGGTCCGTTAGTGGTTTGAAAGCGAATGTCGATCTGTCTGGGGTCGATGTTGAACTTGATAGTCTTGCCAGCTTGGTGGCCGGCGGTGTGACGTTTGATTCACCGAGTACCAGCCGACAAGCGTCGCATAATGATAGCTTTCGGTTATACCCAAGCCTGAGTGCGGCCGAGCGAGGTCAAACCATTGAAATTGCTTTGCCCACCAACCACGGTATTCAAGGCGCTGGCGCCCGAGTGACCTATCAAGGACTGCAGATCGGTGAGATTACCGAGATTCGCATCGACCCTGACAGCCAAAACGCGTCTGCCACAGCCGCCATTGACCCAAGTATGCTGTGGCTGTTCAATCAAGAGACCCAAATCACCATCGAACAACCACAGATTGGTTTTAACGGTCTTAAAAATATCGGCAACCTGGTGTTGGGGAACTTCTTATCCGTGGTGCCCGGCTCCCCTGATGCTCCGGCTGTTGATAGTCATTATCGCTTCTCAGCCAGCACGTGGCAGCAGCAACAAAAAGAGGCCGCCGATGCCTTGGTAGTTACGCTCGACGCCGATGACGCTTACGGCCTTACGCCTCGTACCAAAGTGCTCCATCGCGGCATTCAGGTGGGCTTTATTGACCACATCGGCCTCAACGAAAGTGACACCGTCACGATAAAAGCGGTGATCTATCCGCAATACCGTCACCTGGTCAAACAACAATCGCAATTCTTTATATTAGGGGGAATTACCGGTGAGTTGAGCGGCAATGGGCTCGATGTGGTAGTGCCTGCTATGGAGCAAATAGCCGATCCCGCATTAAGCTTTACTAGCCAAGGCAAGCAAGGTGTACGCGATAGCTATCCGCTCTATACCTCACGTATCCAAGCCAAACACGCGCGAGAAGACGCGCAAGGCAAAACCCGCTTTACCCTAGTGGCTGATGCACTGCCAAGCATTAACGAGGGCAGTCCAGTCATGTATCGCAATTTTATCGTCGGGCAAGTGGAAGGCTACCAGCTGAATGGCAAAAGCGTCACGATATCGATTGCCGTTAACAATCGCTATCGCCACCTGATAAACCGCGACACAGTATTTTGGAATCAATCCGGTCTCGACATCAAAGCCAACTTAAGTGGCGTAGAAATCAACACAGGCTCGCTTCGTTCTTTACTCAGTGGCGGTATCGCCTTTGGCTCTATGCCGGGCATTAGCAACAAACGCCAAGGCGACTGGAAGCTCTACCCCTCACGAAAAGACGCAGCACGTTACGGGGTCGATATTGTACTCAACACGGACGAAGCCAAAGGGTTAAAGGTTGGCAGCGCAATCCGCTATCAAGGGGTAGATGTTGGCGAGATTATCCAGCTAGAGCCGGATTTTAAGACTCAATCAGTCCGCGTGCACGGTCGTTTGTATCCTGAGTATAAAAATGAGCTCGCCCGTCAAGGGAGCTATTACTGGCTAACCCAGCCAGTACTCAGCCTAACAAAAACTGAGAACCTAGATTCTTTGTTTGGAACCTATATTTCAGTCGTGCCCGGTGCGGGCGAATTCAAGCAGCAATTCAAATTACATGCTTCACCCAAATACCCGCGGGGCCTGTCACTCGTGCTTGAAAGTGATGCACGTCATTCCATTACTGTTGGCACCCCAATCCTCTATCGCGATATGGAGGTAGGCACTGTCTCCAAAGTGCAATTGGGCGAGTTTGCTGACCGCGTTTTATTCAGTGTCCAGATCACGCCGCAGTATGCACATCTGGTGCGAGAAAACACGGTGTTTTGGAATCAATCCGGCGTGGATGTGTCGATTGGTTTGACCGGTGCCAACTTAAAAAGCGGCACCATTGATAGCCTACTGAAAGGTGGAATCGCCTTTGCAACGCCCGACACCTCTCCGTTGGCCCCCAAAGCTAACGACAAACGCCACTACTTGTTGCACCGTGAACCCAAAGCGGAATGGGTTGCGTGGCGCACGGCGATCCCCAAGCCCTAGCGCTATCTTTTCGGGCAGCCATTTTCTTTGGCTGCCCTTTTTGAGCAAAATTACCGACTTTCTCCTCCCGCGACCTACACTCAGGACCAAGATCTGTTTACAATCTTGCGCTGCTAATTTTGAGTTAATCAACAAGAGATCCTGTTTTGCACCCCAATATCTCACTGCCAGAGGCTTTCTTAGCCCAAATACAGGCGACAATGCCCTCGCACCTCTCCATGGACGAGTTTGTCGCTGCCTGTCAGCGTCCTCTGCGCCGCAGTATTCGTGTCAATACGTTAAAAATTTCCGTCGATGCATTTAAGCAACGTGCCGCAGAACATCATTGGACACTGACTCCCGTACCTTGGTGTGACACAGGGTTTTGGATTGAGCGACAAGACGATGACAAAGTGCCATTAGGCAATACGGCTGAACACATGGCGGGACTGTTTTACATTCAAGAAGCAAGCTCGATGATGCCGGTCACTGCCTTGCTGGCAGGCGAGCATGAACCGGGCCAAGCCCCTGATTGGCAGCATGTGCTTGATGTTGCGGCCGCGCCGGGCTCAAAAACCACGCAGTTGGCAGCCTCCATGCAAAACAGCGGTATTTTGGTCGCGAATGAGTTTTCAGCGAGCCGCATCAAAGGGCTACATGCCAATGTACAACGCTGTGGGGTAAGAAACGTTGCACTGACCCACTTTGATGGCCGTGTATTCGGCGGCTGGCTACCCGAGCAATTTGACGCCATTCTGCTCGACGCGCCCTGCTCTGGCGAAGGAACCATTCGCAAAGATCCTGATGCGATGAATAACTGGAGCCTTGCCTCAGTGGATGACATTGCACAGACCCAACAAGCTCTGATTGATAGCGCGTTTCACGCACTGAAACCAGGCGGCGTGCTGGTGTATTCAACCTGTACCTTGAACCACACCGAAAATCAGTCGGTTTGCCACTGGCTCAAGCAAACTTATGGTGACGCTGTCACTTTTGAGTCACTGAAGGATTTATTCCTGGGTGCCGAGCAAGCCCTAACCGACGAAGGCTTTTTACATCTCTACCCTCAGATTTTTGACAGCGAGGGTTTTTTTGTCGCCCGCATTCGTAAACATGCATCCGCCACTCCACCAAGTGTAAAAAAGCGACTGGGCAAATTTCCATTTTCACCGGCGAGTCAAAAAGACAGTCAACAGATAAGCGCCACCTTTAAAAAGGAACTTGGGCTATCGCTGCCGGATGCGGCCACGCTATGGTTGCGTGACAAAGAGGTATGGCTATTCCCTTCAGCTATCGAACCTATGTTAGGCGAAGTGAAGTTTGACCGCATTGGGATCAAGTTAGCCGAAACCCACCGCAAAGGTTATCGCTGGCAACACGAGGCGATTATCGCACTGAGCACCCAGTCACTCGCTGAATGTAAAACCATTGCGCTCACCAAGACACAAGCCGTTGAATGGTATCAAGGACGCGACATTTGGCCCGAGCAAACGCCAGAAAAAGGCGATGTCATTGTGACCTATCAAGGAGACGTGCTCGGACTCGGCAAATGGGTCGGGAATCGGATTAAAAATGGTCTACCTCGCGATCAAGTTCGCGATAGCAACTTGTTTTAATCGATATGAAATGGTGTTGATAATAGTTCGCAGGGAAAGAAACTGGCAAAGCTGTATTGATAAACTACACTTTAATAGAATCACAACCTAAATTGGCATCTGGCTCCAATGAGCCCTTTCCCTGAGCTCGGAACAGGACGTTCCGAGCCTTTTTTTCTCTTGTCTTGCGTGACGCCGTCACTTAACGCGGTAAATGCCATCCGCTTCAATACGAATCTTGCGTTGCTTGTACAAACCACCCAAGGTCTTTTTAAAGGTCGCTTTACTGGTGCGGAACAAGGCAAAAATCGCATCCGGGGAGCTTTTGTCGTTAAGCGGCAAAAAGCCCCCTTTTTTATCTAGGGTTTGCAAAATTTTATCGCTTAAATCATCAACCCGCGCTTTACCGTGTTTTTGTAGAGCAAGATCCAACTTACCATCGTCGCGCACCATTTTCACAAACGCACTCAACTTCTTACCGATAAAGAGCTTCCCGAACGCTTCAGCGCGATAAATAAGCCCCCAGTGCTGATTATTCACCACACACTTAAAGCCGAGATCCGTGATATCCGTAATGATTACCGACACTTTATCGCCCGCTTTTAAACGCGGCTTTTCGTCGCTGATAAACTTGTTGAATTTGCGGCTAGCGACGATACGGCCCGAGGCTTTATCCGTGTAGACGCGAACCACATAAGGTTTACCCTCTTCCATTCGCGTGCGTTGCTCACTAAAAGGCACCAACAAGTCTTTGCTCAAGCCCCAATCGACAAACGCGCCAACCGAATTGATACCAACACAGCGCAAAGATGCAAACTCACCCACTTGAGCCAATGGCGTTTCAGTAGTGGCGATAATATCGTCTTCGGAATCGAAATAGATAAACACCTTGAGCTCGTCGCCGACACGGGTATTTTCAGGGACGTACCGGGTTGGCAGCAAAATATTGCCGAACTCATCACCATCAAGAAACACCCCGAAGTCTGCCTGCTTCACTACCGTCAATGTGTTGTATTGGCCTAGTTTAATCATTGTCTCAACGCTGTAGAAAGTAATGGCGGTGAGTATACGCAATTTCATCTTGATATGCGCAGCCAAAACACCACTCAAACGGATAAAAATCCATCAAGCACTGCCTATTTCCCGCTATACCCTTACTTTCTGTCTCTTGTTAGCGACGCAATCCCTGTTAGGCTTGAGTGAAGACCATAGGGGGAATTCATGGCAGTATTTAACGGCTCACATATCAGCTTTAGTTTTAGCCAGCTTGGCAGTGCATTTGGCGAACACGTCACGCCAACCGCGCTCGAAAACGGTCGGCTTTTCACCTATAACGCCGAAGTGGCAAAACAGCTTGGATTGAATGAATCCGAGCTCACCTCGGAGACGTTTCGGGCAATTTTATCCGCAGAGCAGCCGTTAGCCGGCCGAACACCGTTTGCGATGAAATACACCGGTCACCAGTTTGGTCAATATAATCCCGCGCTCGGCGATGGCCGTGGTGTCTTGTTAGGGGAATGGCGCGATGCCGATGGCACCTTGTGGGATTGGCACCTAAAAGGAGCGGGAAAAACGCCATACAGCCGCCACGGTGATGGAAGAGCGGTGTTACGCTCGACGCTCCGCGAGTATCTCGCCAGTGCCGCCATGACAGGGCTCAACATTCCGACCACACAGGCACTTGCGATGGCCACCAGCGATACCCCAGTCATGCGCGAGCGCATCGAAACTGCCGCAACGCTACTTCGCGTTACCGAGAGTCACGTCCGTTTTGGCCACTTCGAGTACTTGTTTTACAGTCAGCAGCATGAGGCGCTAGGCACGCTGGCCGACTATGTGATTGCACGTCATTTCCCTGAACTGGCCGAGGCCGAAAAACCCTATGCGGCACTGCTACAAGAAATTGTTGAACGAACGGCGGACATGATTGCCCAGTGGCAAGCCATCGGCTTTAACCACGGTGTGATGAATACCGATAATATGTCGATTCTCGGCCAGACCTTCGATTACGGCCCTTATGCCTTTTTAGACGATTTCGACCCAGGTTATATCTGCAACCATTCCGATTACAGTGGTCGCTATGCATTTAATCAGCAACCTGCCATCGCACTTTGGAATCTGTCCGCACTGGGCTATGCCTTTACGCCTCTCGTGGATAAGGATGTGATTAACGATATTCTTGGCGGCTTTGAACATCGACTACAAGTTGCCTATAGCCGCGCCATGCGCGATAAGCTGGGCTTGTCCGACGCACAGCCATCAGACAGTGACTTGTTTAATCAACTCTTTGCATTGCTAGAGAAAAACCAAACCGACTATACGCGCTTTTTCTATCAACTCAGTCAGTATCGCGGTGACGCACTCCTAACAGCCGGCACCCTGAACCAGTTCAAACCCATCTGCCAAGACACGCAGGCATTAACCGAATGGCTATCCGCGTACCAACAGCGCGTGCATACACTGGATGATTCGACTCGTCTGGCCTGCATGCAGCGCACCAATCCAAAGTATATTTTACGCAACTATTTGGCCCAAGCGGCCATCGAGGCAGCTGAAAAAGGCGACTTACAACCAACCCATGACTTAATGACGGTACTTGCCCATCCCTTTGATGAGCACCCGTCGCTCGCGCACTTGGCCAACCCGCCAACGGATGACAATAAAGGCCTCGCATTGAGCTGTTCGTCCTAACTATCGGTGACTGATGACGGGCAAAAAATTAGCTCGTCGTCAGCCCTAACCAGCATTTTTCTGGTCAAAATCGCCTTAAAAACGCTACGGATATCACATTCATGCTTTCAAGGGCCGCGATTTTTGCTATCTTACTGGCTTCGCAACAGATTAAGATGTGAGGAAGGCTGTCCTCTATGCCACTGAAAACCGATGAACTTCGCACCCGCGTGGTTGATACCATGCCCACGCCCGCAGAGGTGGAAGCCGCCCACCCCATCAGCGACAATGTTGCTCACCATATTACTGCTTCGCGTCATGCAATCAGCCAAATTCTTAATGGCCATGACCCGCGCCTACTTGTGGTGATTGGGCCTTGCTCCGTGCACGATCCTGACGCTGCACGCGAGTACGCCAAACGGTTAAAAGGGTTGGCAGAGACTTACTCCGATCAGTTACTGATTGTCATGCGTACCTACTTTGAAAAGCCGCGCACGGTTGTCGGTTGGAAAGGTTTGATAAACGATCCTCACCTTGATGGGAGCGGTGATATTCGTGCTGGGCTGTTCACTGCCCGTGAGTTGTTACTCGATATCAATAAAATGGGTTTACCCACTGCGACCGAGTTTCTCGATATGATCACCGGCCAATATATTGCCGACTTGATCAGCTGGGGGGCAATCGGTGCGCGTACAACCGAGTCTCAAATCCATCGCGAAATGGCATCCGCCTTGTCTTGCCCAGTAGGGTTTAAGAATGGCACTGATGGCAATATTCGTATCGCTGTCGATGCCATTCGTGCGAGCCGTGAGTCACACCTGTTTTGCTCGCCAGACAAGCATGGCACCATGACCATTTATCGCACAGCGGGTAACCCTGATGGCCACGTTATTTTACGTGGCGGCCATCAACCCAATTACTACCAAAAAGATGTGCAAGCGGCCTCAGAAACCTTATCGAGCTTCGGGTTGCCGGCCAAATTAGTGGTAGACTTTAGCCATGGCAACTGCCAGAAACAGCATCGCCGTCAGTTAGATGTCGCAGAGGATATTGCGACGCAACTGGCTAACGGGAGTACCGCCATTGCGGGTATTATGGCAGAAAGCTTTTTAGAAGAAGGCAACCAACCTATGGGTGATAGCGCGTCGCGCCGATATGGCCAGTCTATTACCGACCCTTGCCTTGGCTGGCAGGATACTGAACGCTTGCTTGAGCGACTGGCCGCTGCAAGTGCTAAGCGATATCAAGCCTATTAATTATTTGATCAGCGACATGACATTTGTCATGTGAGAAAAGGACAGAACTATGCCCTCTTTTGATATTGTGTCTGAAATCGACAAGGTTGAATTGAAGAACGCCGTAGATAATGCAAGTCGCGAACTGGCGACGCGTTTTGATTTTCGTGGCGTTGAAGCAAGCTTCGAGCTGGACAAAGAAACCGTGAAAGTCACTGCTGAAGCGGATTTCCAACTCAACCAGATGATGGATATCCTGCGTAATAACCTTGCCAAACGTGGCGTGGATTCGCGTGCCATGGATATTCAAGATATGGTGCACTCAGGCAAAAGCTTCTCGCAGCAAGTGAAATTCAAAAATGGCATTGAAACCCCCGTTGCCAAGAAAATCACTAAAGCAATCAAAGACGCCAAAATGAAAGTACAAACACAAATTCAAGGCGAACAAGTCCGAGTAACCGGTAAAAAACGCGATGATCTTCAAGCGGTGATTCAGCTGGTAAAAGACGGTGATTTTGAGCAGCCGTTCCAGTTCGAAAACTTTCGCGACTAATGTGCAACATCTGCCACATCGAGTAGGGTGAG